>JAPOQA010000065.1 GCA_026710945.1 Chloroflexota bacterium | reverse complement strand
TGCCACCTGTTCCGGCGACCAGCACTGTCGCAAGTACCCCAGCACTTTCTCCCGCAAAACGTCATCCCGTTCCAACTTGCCGCCTCCCCAGCGCCGCGCCCATGCCTGTTCGGCGGCATACCCCGCTTGGTAGCCGTCACTCTGAGTCCCATTGCGTTTTACCTCCCGCGAAATCGTCGATGGCGCGCGATCCAGAGCTGCAGCAATTTGCCGGTACGAGTGTCCCGCGGCGTGAAGTCGGGCCACTTCACACCGCTCTTCAATGGTAAGCTGACTGTACTGTGTTCCCATGGCAACACCTTAGCAAAGTGTTGCACTTCGTTTGTGAGTCTAGCGAATCCATCTTCTCCGCATTACTCTAGCGCATTTTTCTTCGGTTCAAACGCTGAACTCCCAAGGCTCCGGCCCCGCATCAGGAACGGGGCGGTAGCTTGTTCTTTACTTTGGTCCCTCTTTATGCCCCCTAAAGGCTGCATGGCAAAGCTCCTGGACTCCGGCTTTCGCCGGAGTGACGGAGTGGCTGCCCGTCTTCCCTCTTCCGATATAGGGAGCGGGGGACAAGCCCCCGCGCTACGGTAGGCAAGACCGTACGAATTCCGTCATTCCCGCGTTCGCGGGTATCCATCTTCCCTTCACCGTGTGCATCCCATCCGTAGTGGGGCCAAGCCCTCATGCTACGTCCTCACTGATTGGCTGCTTGCCGAAATCTTCACCAACATGCCACGCTCCTCATAGTACCCAGCGCGCTGAAAGAACGCCAGAGCAGCGTGGTTGCCCTCGGCCACGTCGGTCGCACAAGCCTCAGAATGCCCTGCTCCCGTGTCCTTGCCTCTGCTTCCCGCACCAACCGCAGAGCGATGCCCTGGCGGCGGTAGGGCGCGGACGTGGACGTACGGTGGTTGGGTAGGGCTCCCGGTACGCACAGTGAGCGCAATCACACCAGTCACATCCGCTACCGGACGGCGGCTGCCGTCCGCCGCTACTGCCACGACTTACAGTGAGTCATTGACCGACGCGCCGACGGCATCTTTGGCCGACATGTTGGAGCGCACTTCACCATTAATTAGGAGCGACGCCTCCGCGATCATGCGTTCAAGTTCGCGGATGCGCGGCGCATCGTCTACACGTGCCGGTCGAATCGTTACTGCCGTCATGCGTGCGCGGGTCACTTTCCATGCGCTTACAACGCGTCTCTCGCCGCAAGCAGCTCTGCTTCGCCATCACCTCGACCGAGATTCTACTCATCCCCTCCCAATAGTATAGGAACGCCAGCGCCGCATTCAGGCGCTGCCCCTTCCTTGACGCCCTGCACGCGCAAGTCCATCATGATTGTAGGCCTCAATCGTAGAGGTCCAAAGAAACTTACCTCCTCAATCTCGCGGTTTTATCCGCAACTGGAATATTACCTACTCTATGTCAGCCGATAAGAAGCTTCGCATCATTCCCCTGGGCGGCTTGGGCGAAATTGCCAAGAACTGCATGGTGCTGGAGTACGGCGACGACATCGTCCTCATCGATGCCGGCGTCATGTTTCCCGAAGACGAGATGCTGGGCATCGACCTGGTCATTCCCGACATCTCGTATTTACAAGACAAGCGGGACCGCATCCAGGCCATCATCATCACGCACGGGCACGAGGACCACACTGGCTCTTTGCCCTACTTTTTGCGCTCGATCAACGCGCCCATCTATGGCACGCGGCTCACGCTCGGCCTGCTGGAGGTCAAGCTCAAAGAGCACGGCCTTGAGGAACAGGCCAGATTGCGGGAGATTGCCCCCGGCGATCAGATTACGCTCGGCCCCTTCCGCTTCGAATTCTTCCACATGTGCCACAGCATCCCCGACGGCGTGGGCATGGCGATCTATACGCCCGTCGGTCTGGTGGTGCATTCGGGCGACTTCAAGTTCGACTATACGCCGGTGGACGGCGAACTCTCCGATATCTGGCGACTGGCAAAGTACGCCCAGGAAGGCGTGCGGCTGCTGCTCTCCGATAGCACCCGCGCCGACAGGCCTGGGTACACGCCGTCTGAGCGGGTGATCTACGATTGCTTTGCCGAGGTCTTCTCGGAGGCGCGCGGCCGCATCATCGTCACTACATTTGCCTCCCTCATCTCCCGCGTGCAGCAGGTGGTGGATACCGCCCACGAATTCGACCGCAGCATCTGCGTGACCGGGCGCAACATGGTGCAGAACGTAAACATGGCAATGCAGTTGGGGTACCTGGATGTACCGGCAAACATGCTGGTGCGCCCCGATCGCCTGCACGAATTCAATAAAGAAGAGGTCGTCATCATTACCACGGGCAGCCAGGGCGAGCCGACCTCCGCTTTGGGCCGCATCGCGAACCGCGACCATCGCCAGATCAACGTCGAGACCGACGACACGGTCATCATTTCCGCCAGTCCCATACCGGGCAACGAGGCATTGGTGGCAAAGACTATCGATAAGCTCTTTCGCCAGGGAGCGGACGTGCTCTACGACAAAGTGGCCAACGTTCACGTCTCAGGGCACGGCGCCCAGGAAGAACTGAAGACTCTCCTCAGCATCTTGCGACCGGAAGCGTTCATCCCCATCCACGGCGGCTATCAGCACCTTATGCACCACGCGCGCTTGGCGGGCGAGATCGGCGTGGATACGGAGAACATCATCGTAGCGGAAGACGGCGATATCATCGAGTTGACCGCAGATGAAATACGCAAGGTTGACCGGGTGCAAGCTGGGTATGTCTTCGTAGACGGACTTGGCGTCGGGGATGTGAGCCATAGCGTCCTGCGCGACCGCAAGCATCTCTCGCAGGATGGCATCTTCATCGTGGTGGTGACCATCGATCGTGAGACCGGCCACGTGCTATCGGGTCCTGACATCATCTCTCGGGGCTTCATGCAAGAGGGCCTGGAGATGCTGATTGAAAAAGCCCGGCAGCGCTTGTATAATAGTCTGGAGGCCGATCTCGGCCCCCGCGCCGAAATCCGCCAAGTTCAAGATCGTATCCGCGACGTGGTGTCAACGTTCCTTTACGGTGAGACCCGCCGCAGACCGATGATCCTCCCCGTTGTGACCGAAGTCTGACCTTTCTTAAATCGGAGCGGTTGTCTGCCCGGTTAGCAGAATCCGTTCGTACTGAGTGGTCTTCGCGAAGACCTTGTCGAAGTATGGACGGTCTCCAATGTAGGTCAAGAGCAACGTTCACCCTTCGACCCTTCGACCAGCTTAGGACAGGCAGGCTCAGGGCGAACGGCTATGGATCGCTGGTTCCGTTCACCTGGTGTCACGATTTGTCCTGCTCCGTACGCGGTGCAGCATATCGGGGCAATGTGGGGCGAACGGTGACAGTGCCTGACGGTGCCTTTGCAGGCACCCTCTAGTACGGGACTTCGCCTGACGGGTTTGCGTCCGTTGTGCCACTCTCCCCTACCAAACATGTGCCCACACCCACGCTGAATTCTTAGCACTCGACTTTCACCGTACCCGCCTTCTTCTGCACGCTATGAGGAGTCTATCTATGGCAACCCGTCGTAGCACCGCAAGTCAAAAGTCGTCTTCACGTAAGTCCGGTCTGCCTCTCCCTTCACTGCGCCTGCCCTCGCCCCTGCGGCGAGAGGTCTTTGGCGTGCTTAGCATAGTGATCGGCCTGCTCTCGGTCATCGCGCTGCTATCGCCGAGCGGCACAGTGAGCGGATTGTGGCACGAGTTGCTCGTCACCCTATTCGGCTGGATGGCGCCGCTGCCTGCACTCGCTTCAATCGTGCTCGGCATACAGCTCATCCGCGACGGCATCACACAAGAGCGCTATGTGCGTTGGGAAACGCTCACGGCGCTGGCGGTGCTCGTGCTCGCTGCGACGGCTTTTGGACAGGCAATAGCAGGCCCGCCGGAAATGGCGGACGCCTATCCTGTGGGCGGCGCCGTCGGGTTGCAAATTCTCAAACCGCTCACGACCGCGCTCGGTTTTGCGGGAGCAGTAATCGTTCTCTTTGCCTTGCTGCTCATCACGACGATTGTCACCTTTTCAATCTCACTCGGGCGAATGCGCAGCGCGCTGGTGGGCATATGGTACGTGGTGCGGTTGGTGGGCAAAGGCCTGGGAATGCTCTTGGCGGCAGCCGTCGGCGTGTACCATCGCATTGGCGATTGGGCCACGGAACCTGAACAGCCGGACACGCCCAAACCCCGCGCAGTGGCAGTACGCGTAGCTTCTAACGTAAGCGCTCCCGATGCGAAGACCGCTCGGGAAATACCGCAAGCGGCGGCAGATGCACCGAATCAGGCTGAATCTTCCGACTCTTTGGACCTGTTGAACGTGGCCGGATTGGCGGATGAGGACATGGCCGCTGCAATGGAAGGGGAAGAGACCGCCGCAGCCCCGCGCTGGCAATTGCCCCCGCCAGAACTGCTCACGCCCGCCGCGCACACGAACGATGCAGAAGAAGCGACTCAGGAAATCGAGCAACGCGCCCTCATAATCGAGGAGGCGTTGCGCAGCTTCAAAGTGGTGGCAGAGGTTGCCGAAGCCATCCGGGGCCCGGCCGTCACCCAGTACCGGCTCACTCTAGGTCAAGGCATCAAGGTGAGTCGCGTGGTGAATCTCGCAAACGACCTGGCGCTCGCCCTCGCCGCGACGAGTGTGCGTATCGAAGCGCCGGTACCCGGCTTTCCGTACGTCGGCATTGAGATTCCCAATCAGCACACCACCATCGTCACGATGCGGGAGTTTATGACCGATCCCTCTTTTGCGGAGCACAAGGGCATGCTGCCGCTGGCGCTTGGGCGCGACGTCGCCAACGACGTACGGGTCACGGACCTTGCTAACATGCCGCACTTGTTGATTGCCGGTTCCACGGGTTCAGGCAAGTCGGCGTGCGTGAACGCCATCATCTGCTCGTTGCTCATGCAGCACACGCCGGAGACGCTGCGCTTCTTGGTCGTCGACCCCAAGATGGTGGAGATGATCGGTTACAGCGACATCCCGCACCTGCTGCGCCCTGTCATCACCGACTTGGACGAAGTGGTGCCGACACTCATGTGGGCCGCCGACGAGATGACACGGCGCTACAAGGTGCTGGCGCAGGAGGGTTTCCGCAACATCCAAACTTACAACACCGCCAAGCAAGAGGCCGGCGAGGAGCCGATGCACTACCTCGTCATCCTGATCGACGAGCTTGCCGACCTCATGATGACGGCGGCCGGTGACGTGGAGAAATACCTCTGCCGCCTGGCGCAAATGGCCCGCGCGGTGGGCATCCACTTGGTCGTCTCGACCCAGCGCCCGTCGGTGGACGTGCTCACGGGTCTCATCAAAGCCAACTTCCCGTGCCGCATCGCCTTTGCAGTCAGTTCGCAGGCCGATTCGCGCACTATTCTCGACGGCGCGGGTGCGGAAAAGCTCATCGGCCAGGGCGACATGCTCTTTGCGCCGAAAGAGGCCACCCGCCTCACCCGTATTCAGGGTACCTACCTCGCCGACGACGAGATTGCCCGCATCGTGGCTTTCTGGCGGGAGCAAGGCGCGCCGGAGTACATTCCGGAAAAGTCTTTCGAGGAGGCCGTGGCCAACCACCAGGAGAATAAAGACGACGACCTGGTGCGCCAGGCTATCCGCCTAGTCTGCCAGTACGACAATGCCTCGGCTTCATTCCTGCAGCGCCAGCTCGGCATCGGCGCCACCAAGGCCAACCGCATCTTGGATACGCTCGAGGAACGCGGGGTTGTTACCCCACCGGAAGGCTTGGGCCGCGTGCGTCATGTGCTCGTTAGCGCCGGCGACCTGCTGGAAGACGACGGAGACGATCCGCCCTTCAACCTGGACGACGCGGAATCCGCCGACGAGAAGGACGAGGAGTTCTCTCGCTTCCCGGTGTAAGCTCTCGTCCTGTCCGAACATGGCGTCGGCAAGTATAATGTAGATTGCATTCAGTATTCATGCTGCCAGTTGTTTGAAAGCATGCGGCTACCCGTCGGTGTATAGAGCGTGGAAGAGTTCGTGACTACGGCAGTGACGGATTGAGCACTCGGTGAAGTATACGCGTATTGCGGTAACCGGAATTGGGGCCGTTACCCCTTTGGGTACGAGCATTGCGGATTCGTGGGAAAACCTCTGTGCGGGGGTTTCCGGCGCCGGCCCCACCGAAACGTATGATGCCACTGACTTCCCGGTGAGGATCTCCTGCGAAGTCGATGGCTTTGATCCGAACGTTGTCTTCAAAGGCCTGCCGCGCCGCATCTACAACGACGCCCGCCGGCAGGACCGCACACACCAGTACGCCTTGGCTGCCGCCTTGGAAGCGATTGCGGACGCCGGTTTTCCGCTACCCTTGCCCGAAGAGTTGCAATTCCGCTGTGGCGTCGTCTCCGGCAACTGCCTGGGAGGCGCTCGCACAGTGGAGCAGGCCTCTCAGCGCACCGGTCGTGGCGAGTTCGCGTCGTTCCTACCCAGCGAGGTACTGCGCATCATGCCCAACGCGGCTACTGCGCTCATCGCGGCGGCATTTCGCGCGCGCGGCCCAAACTTCACGCCCTCCGTCGCCTGCGCCACCGGCACGATCGCCATGGGCGAGGCCATGTGGATGCTGCACACGGATCGCGCCGACATCATGGTGGCATGCGGGTCCGACGGTGTGGTTGTGCCCACAATTACGGCAATTTTTGCGGCGCGCGGCGGGCCTATGAGCCGTCGCAACGACGATCCTAAGCACGCCAGCCGCCCAGCCGACGTGGACCGCGACGGTTTCGTGATCGGCGAAGGGGGCGCTGCCATGATTTTGGAACGGGAAGCCGACGCCAAGGCCCGCGGCGCGCCCATCTTGGCGTATCTTGTTGGGTACGGCTGCACGAACGGCACCGGCGGACGCACGGAACCGGACGGCGACGCCCAGGTGCAGACCATGAAGATTGCACTGGAAATGGCGGGCCTGGCAGCTACAGACATCGACGCGATCAACCCGCACATGACCTCCACCGTCATCGGCGATCGCGTGGAAGCGGCCGCCCTGCGCGAGATGTTTGGCGATCGGCCGTACGTCTCGGCGACGAAGTCCAGCACCGGACACATGCTCGCCGCCGCGGGGTCATTCGAGGCGGTCACCTGCGTCAAGATGCTGCAGGAGCAGAAGGTGCCCGCGACTATCAACACCGAGACCATCGACCCGGATTGCAACGGCATCAACTACGTGCTCGACCAGACCATCGACGCCCCCCTGCACTATGTACTCTCCAACTCCTTCGGCTTCGGCGACCACAACGCCACGCTCATCTTCCAACGCGCGGACTGATAAGGAGATCCGCTACCTATTGACTTTCTGTTGTAGCAGGGGGCAAGATCTGCTTAGCGATTGCTATCAGTTCCTCTGCTATCTGTTCGCCGAGTGCATTTGGATCCTCAGCTTTTGCTTCGCTTCTCTCCTTCACCGTGAAGGGTGTCACGCTGTTCTCTCTCTCCCCCATTCTGCGCGCGGGTGTCCCTTTGTTGCCCAGCTCTCTTGCCACTGCGCTCCTCCTTAGAAACTGATTGGAAGTAATGCGGATTGAGATCGCGCTCAAAGTAATGCTTGCGTTTTATCCAAACTAGGCCATCCCCTTTTGATATTAGCATCACGTCAATCGGCCCACCCACTGTCTCTTGTTCTTGCGATACCCTACGTTTGAACGATTGGAGGTTTACCAGAGCTTCCGCTACCGCCGGCAACTCGCTTTTGGGCATGCTCGCCACGGTGTTTATCACGGGTGCAATAAACGTTGTGCGACCAATGTCATTAAGCTTTCCAAGGAATTCTTCGAATATCCTCAGGGATGCCTTTGCAGTGTCATCCCTGAGACGCTTCCTCTCTTGCTCAGTGATTCCCTTTACATTGTCAATAATGGTAGTTGGATAGTCCTTCAGCATCCCATTCACTGCACCCAACAACACACCCCTAAATTCAGGGTCAATTCCCACCATGAATGACTGAACCATTTCTTCCTGTGCAAAGGGGATGATCGCTGACCCATTGTGAATACCAATGTCCGAAGACTTTCCCTCGAAATGTCGATACTTGAGCCGATCATCAGAGATTCCAGAGACAATTAATGCACTAAGGGACGGAAAGAGTTGCTCTTCACCAAAGCCAGAAATAACAACGCCTGAGCTTTCGAGCAATAGGGCCTGCTCATCATATTTTGACAATACACAGCCCGCAAGCAACGTAACCATTCTTGACGTTTTAGGTGTCAAGTCGGAGCCAAAATACTCTCCCTTCGTTTCTCTAATTACTGCTCGATACCGCTTTCTCAGTGCGTTCGCAGTAGCAGAATCCATGTCCACAGCATAGTCAGCTCTCCGCCAACGTTGATAGTTGGACGCTAAGACGTCTTCCTTCACTTCACGATATAAACGCCCGAATTCTTCATAGATTCTTATAGACTCATCCTGAATCTCAATTTCGACCTGGTCCTCAATCTGCTTGGCCACACGCGCAAAATGAGAAGCCAATAACCGAGCGACATAAACCTCTTGGCTCTCAACTGGCGCCAATGTAGACTCACTTTGGAGGAAGCCTATGAAGTCATCCGCGTAGTCTTTTACGGTGGGGTAGGCGGTATTCCCTAACCTTGCTCGATAGAGTTTAATGACCGTTTCCCACGGAATTCCCATGAAGCTTGCATTCTCATAGACCATAATTCCAATCGGATGGTGAAGGGAAAGCGCGAATAGCTTATTCGCAGATGCAAATATCTTTGGAGCACTACCTTGAGAAATCGTTACAGCGCTGTCGGCAGCCAATGCAACTGCCTCTTTATTCATGATCGCGATTTCTGCGGTCATTCTGTCGCCTCGCGTGCAATTCCCATTTATGTCTTATTGACATATGACTCTCTGGTGCTACTTCCATGATACTAGATTCGTAGTACTATGCCTGATATTGGCCGAGCTTTTCTGCTCACGTAACCTGTTAAAAGGCTGAATGGGACATTTAGTGTACCACCTATCTGTTTCCACGGCACCATGAAGGTTTTCCAAGTTTCACCGGCGTTCTTCGGGGCCGACGGCGTGGTGGGTGGCGGTAGCGCTACCCGCTGGAGTTGGCCAAAGCGCTGGCGGCGCTGACGTCTACCACGCTCTTATCTCATTTGCTCGTCTGTCGAGGCGGTTTCGCCGACAGCGATCTTGAAGTGCAGCGCATACGTCCGTGGCGGTACGTGCGCGGAAAGCCTTCTGTCTTAAGCTTTCTCTTTGGTCCGATTGACGAGGTATATTCCGGCTGCCACCAAAACGGCTCCCGACACGAGCTCAAGGCCGAGCGACTCGTCCAAGAGGAGGTTGCTCAGCACGACGCCAAAGAGCGGCGTCGCAAAGAAGAGCACGACGAGGCGACTTGCGCGGTAGTGCTGCAGCACCGAAGTCCAGGCTACAAAGCAAAAGCCCGCTACCACCAGTCCCTGGTACAAGATTGCCGTGATGCTGGATGCTGATATCCGATACTCCCAGCCCTGCTCGAAGACGAGGCTCAAGATGAAGAACCACGGCAGGCTGAAGAGCATCGACCAAATCAGGAGGCGATATGGGTGAATGCTCTGTATGAGCCGCTTGGTCGCGACGACCCGCAGACCCAACAGACCGCCGCTTGCCAGCACCACAATGTCACCGATCAGAAAGTCACCTGAAGCAAGGTTCAAGCTCTCCATGAACGTCACGGTGACCCCGCCGAAGGCAAGCAAGATACCCAGAGTCTTTAGGACGGTGAGCCGGTCCCCTCGGATGAGAAAGTGTGCAAAGAGGGTGGTAAAGAGCGGGTAGGTACTGTTAAGCACGATGGAGCGGGAGGAGGTGGTATAGTGCGTGCCGACGTTGAGGGCGATGATCTGGAGCAGGAATATCAGTGAGAGGTAGATGAGGGGCACAAGTTCGCCGGGTTCCAGCTTGATCCGTACGCGCTGCCACCACGCCCAGCCTGTTACCGCAGCCAGACCGATGATGAAGCGGAAGCCGGCCAACGCTAACGGGGGTATGTCCTGCAAGCCGATCTTGATAGCAACGGAGTTGCCGCCCCACAGCAGCGCCAAGAGAAGCACGAGCGCAACTATGCTCGCATCGGGATTGCGGTTCGCTTCTTGCGACGATCCCATAGTGGTTGGCTACCGTTGGAAAGCGCTGCCGGAAGAGCGGCGGTTGCGCAGTTCCCTCGTCCCGTACAAAGCCACGAACACGCGTTACACCATGATGCCTTCTAGAGTGGCGTCGCCCACGACCGGGCAGCAACACCCATGCAATCGCCAACAAATAAGCAGCGCTCCGCAACGAGTCCGGCGAATGCGCTGCTTCACTCGAGAGTGTCGATCTTCTGGGAGCCGACGGCCGGATTTGAACCGGCGGCCTATGGTTTACGAAACCATTGCTCTACCACTGAGCTACGTCGGCAGGGAAATTCCAACGTCAATTGTAGCATACCCAGGGCACATCACCGGCCCAATTTTGTATTTCAACTGCTCTCAAGCGCGCCGGAATAACATCGCTGATTCCTGCTGGAGGCAGAGCATGCAGTGAGGCATTGCCCGGATGGTGTGCTGTCTCGTTGCCTCGGTTCAGTCGTGTGGGTCACACACTCGGTGCGCCCAGCCTCGTGGGCCGCCACGCTTGCCGGTAGCGCAGGATGGCAGCCGGCGATTACTGCGTGTGGCACCCTCGCTGGAGTGACAGGCTGCTTCTTCGATGACACACGTAACCGCGCGGCGCTACTGTGTGATGCTTATCCGCATTGGGACTACGCGTTCGGTGCCGCGTCTTCGCGTCTGGCACCTGGAGTGCCTCCCAATTCCGCGTCAGGAATGAGCAACGCCGCCACGAAACTGAAAAGAGTCAAGGCTGCGGCAAATGTGTAAACGCGCTGTATGGCAGCCGTAATTCCCGTATTAAGCGCGCTCGTGAGCACGTCGACAACCTCCGCCGCCCGATCGCGCAACAGAGCCTGGACTTGAGCAACAACCTGTGTCTCAACCTCGCCAACAATGGTCTCTTCTTCAGCCTGCAAACGCCCGCGGAGGGTGTTCAGGACCTCTGCGCGAGTATCGGCCGACTCGGGCGGACTCTGCAATAGCGCTTTCAGCTCTTCCGATATGCGCGGATTTTGCAGCGCTTGGTTCCGGGCGGTGGCGTCTCCCGCGAGTGCCGCCTCGACCTGCGCGATGGTCTGCGCCAAATCCGTCCGCACCTGATCGCGAATGCTGCCAGACTGCAACTGGGATGCGATTTCCGGCGGTAGTGCTGGATTCGACAACAGCGTTTGGCGTGCGCTCTCGTCCCCATTCAGGGCCGCAACGAACTGCCGCTCAAGAGCCGCGAAGCGCGCCTGGACCTCTGCACCCAGGTTTGTCACGTTGTTGTTCCCCTCTCCCAATGTGGTTTCTCCTAATGGCCCGCCCATCACCTCAGGCATTTGCTCGGTGGTAGTTGCAGTGATGGTCGCTGCGAGCACGGTACCCATCAACGCGACCGAAGCCGTGGAGCCTACTTGGCGCACGAATTGCAACGTGCTGGTAGCGGTGCCGAGACGGGCGCGGGGCACGGCGTTCTGTACGGCCAGCGTATAGAGCGGCAGCGATGGTCCCAGACTGAGGCCGATCACCACCATGAGTGGGATCACCTGCCATAGCGGCGTATCGACACGCAGGTTGAAAGCAAACGCGGCAAACGCGAAGCCGCCGATGCAAATGGATGTGATGAGCGGCAGCTTGTAGCGTCCGGAACGACTGGCAATTTGGCCCCCCAGTATACTTCCCATGACGACACCCATCACCAACGGCGTGATTGAGAGCCCGGAATTCGTCGCCGAGAATCCTTTCACATGTACGAGATAGAGTGGTAAGAAGACCACAGAGCCGAGAAACGCACCGCCGAAGAAGAAACTTCCCACCACCGCCCAGCGAAAGACCTTGATTTGAAAGAGTTTGAGTTGAATAAGCGGGTCTAAGCTGCGCCGTTGCCACCACAAAAAGAGGAGCAGGGCCGCCAGTGCGAGCACGGTCAATCCGAGAATCTGCCCGGATAGCCAAGGGTAGCTCGTGCCGCCTAAGGATAGCGCGAGCACCAACGGCACGACCCAGAGTGCGAGCATGACGACACCCAGCAGGTCGAAGCGGCCGCGTTGCTCGGACTGAAGTTGCGGCATGAAGCCCACCAGAAAGATGATGGCGATTATGCCGAGGGGCATATTGATATAGAAAATCCAACGCCAGGAGAGCAGGTCGGTTAGGAAACCGCCGAGCCAGGGACCTGCCACACTTGAGAGGCCAAATACACCGCCCATCATGCCTTGCACTCGCCCCCGCTCGCGGGGCGTAAAGAGCAGGCCGATCAATGTGAAGGCCAAGGCAAAGATGCCGCCTCCGCCAAAGCCCTGCAGGGCGCGAAAGGCTATCAATGCTTCGATGCCCGGCGCCAGGCCGGAGAGCATGGAACCGGCGAGAAAGACGCTCACCGCGCCGAGCAGCACCCACTTGGCGGGAAAAAGCTCGACAAGACGACCAAAGAGCGGCAGACCCAGCACCGACGCCAGCAGGTACGCCGTTACGACCCAGGCATAGTAGTTCAGTCCGCCCAGCTCATCCGTGATGCGCGGCAACGCCGTGGTGACAATCGTCTGATCGAGCGCCGCCAGGAAGAGCGCCAAACTAATGCCGATAGAACTCAGCCGCTGTTCTCGGGTCAAATCGCTCGCTCCTGGGAAGTCACCCTCTAGGAATAAAAACGTCAACTTGGAGCATGGTGGGCCATAGAGTAATCCGGACCACGGTGGAAGGGTTCATTACCACTGGACACTAACACTTGGTACGTGACCAAGCAATTTTGGCGCCGGACAATGTCCTCCAAAGACAGTGCGCACAAGACTAGGTAATTCGTCGACCTCGGCATCTATAATTGGCCGTGTTAACAGAGTTGCGAAACATGCCCGTCGGCACGTTGCGATTTAGCAAACCTTGTGAACTATAGTTCCTTGCTACAATAAAGTCTGTGGCAGGCGCTTAACACTTAGCAGTAAGTGAATACTTTAATGGTGAAGAATACACACGAAATCCGAGACGCTATTCACACGTTCATTCAGTTCGATTCTCACGAACGCAAGATAATTGACTCACGCCCCTTCCAGCGTCTCCGTCATGTCAACCAGTTGGCATTGACACACCTCGTGTACCCGGGTGCAACCCACAAGCGGTTCGAACATGCGCTAGGTGTGATGGAACTGGCGGATAGAATATTCAGAGTGGTAACAGAGCCGGAGAACGTGAACGATGCGGTCAGGAGAGTAATGCCGGAACTAAGACATTCTGATGAACTCCGGTACTGGCGCAAGGTTGTTCGTGCAGCGGCCCTTTGTCATGACTTGGGACACCTGCCGTTCTCTCATGCAGGCGAGAAGGAGGGGTTGCTCCCGGACGGCTGGAACCACGAACGACTAACCGTGGAGTTCATTCGCAGTCAAGAGATGCGTGACATCTGGCAAGAACTAACACCGCCTTTGCGGACGGATGATATTGCCAAACTCGCCGTTGGCGCCAAAGAAGGCGCCAAATTCATCGATTCGGCCTTTTCGGATTGGGAAGCCATTCTGGCAGAAATCATTGTCGGAGACGCTTTCGGCGCTGACAGAATGGACTACCTCTTGCGTGATTCCCATCATACAGGTGTTGCATACGGTAGATTTGACCTCTATAGACTGATAGATACGCTTCGGATTCTCCCTCCAGCGCCGGAAGAGACTGAGATTCAGTCAAGTGAACCTACTTTGGGCGTCGAGGAAGGCGGTCTTCATTCCGTAGAAGCGTTGCTGCTTGCTAGATACGCGATGTTTTCACAAGTGTATTTTCATCGTGTACGACGAATCTATGACATCCATCTAAGAGAGTTCCTTAAGCGATGGCTGCCTGGTGGCCAGTTCTCCATCTCAGTAGAGGACATGCTCAAATTGACGGACGTAGAAGTAATGCATGCTCTTCGCCAAGCATCATTAGAAAGTAACGACCTAGGCGTGTTGCCAAATCGGATTATCCGACGTCAGCACTTTAGAGAACTCTACCAACGAAATCCTGACGACATTAGTGAAGGTATTGACGCGGCAACAGCAATTCATAGGGCCGCATGCGAAGAGTTCGGCTCCGAGAATGTTCGCCTAGACCAGGATAGCAAAGGTGGCGGGATTGTCGAGTTTCCTGTATTGGGTAGGGACGGCAGGATCGTATCGTCAGTTTCGCTATCACAAATTCTTGAGAACCTTCCTGAAGCTGCAATTGACTACGTATTTGTGGACCCTAATATCCAAGATAGTGCTCGCGAGTGGCTTAAGGAAAATCGGAAGGATATCATAGAAAGTGCAAAGGAGCAGAGCCATGAGTCAATTGAGTAGACTTGGAAGAAACGCAATAGTGCTGTCGCTTGCAGACGAACTGAAAACCGCTGGAAGTTGGTGCGGCGAAACTCACTTGCAGAAAGCCGTCTATCTTCTACAAGAACTCACTCGCGTGCCACTTGGTTTTGACTTTATCCTCTACAAGCATGGTCCCTTTTCGTTTGACTTGCGAGACGAACTAACAGCAATGCGGGCAGATTATCAATTGCAAATCCGCGCTAACCCGATACCTTACGGACCCACCCTTGTAACTACCGAGATAGGCGAGAAGTTACAAATGCGACAGTCATTCGCCGTGGAGAAACATCGCAAAAAGATCGATTTTGTTGCAGAGCACCTTGGTTCTAAGTCGGTGACAGATCTGGAGCAACTCGGAACTGCCTATTACGTGAAGAAGGAAGACTACTCAAGATCCCTTGGGCAGGTAGCGCGAAGAGTTAATGAGCTAAAGCCGCATATTCCTATGGACGTAGCTAGGGAAGCCGCAGTTGGGATAGATGAGATTATTGCGGCGTACAACTCTGCAACCTAAGTGCTCGACGCTCGCAACTCTCCTCTCGCTTACATACGGCCACCCCTAGGTAAACGAACAATGACTGACTGGCGCGATGAATTTCCCGGGCTGCGTGGTCGCACCTATCTCAACACGGCGGCGGGGTCGTGTATGGGGCGCACGGTGGCTGGTGCTTTGCACCAGTACACCGATGAAAAACTGCAAGGCGCAATCACGCCCACCGAAATGCAGCAGGTCGAAGCCGATTGCCGTCGGCGCGTCGCGGCTTTCATTGGGTGCAGTGCGGGAGAGATCGCGCTGTTGTCCAGCACCACCGAGTGCGTCAACGCCATTCTGATCGGCCTGCCTTGGGAGGCGGGCGATAATCTGGTGGTCACCGACCTGGAGTTTCCCAGCTCGATCATCGCGTGCTTGCACCTCGGCCGGCGCTTTGGCGTTGAGGTGCGCTTGGTGCGCCACACCGATGGTGTGGTAGCCCCCGCAGCCATCGCCGAGCATGTGGATGATCGCACGCGGCTCGTGGTCATCAGCCACGTTAGTTATCGATCCGGCTACCGGGCGGACCTTGATGCAGTGGCAGACTGCGCCCACGCCCACGGCGCGCTGCTGCTGGTGGATGCCTCCCAATCGGTGGGGGCGGTGCCGTTGGAAGTCGGCGCCGTGGACTTCATCGCCGCCTGCACCCGCAAGTGGCTGCTTGCAACGCATGGGCTGGCATTTCTCTACTGCCGCCAAGACCGCCTCGATGTGCTGCAGCCCTTCTATGCCGGTTGGCGCGGTACGGTGAACCCTCCCTCCGTTATCAACACCCTCGACTACACCTTCCACGACGACGCACGGCGTTTCGAGACCGGCTTGCTCGATTATACGGCGGTCTACACGCTGTACGCGGCGCTGGGCTTCTTGAACCAAGTGGGGATGCCGTACATCACTGAACGTGTACTCGATCTCTCGGGTCAGGTGCACGATGTCTTGGCTGGGTTAGGGATTACGCCGCTGACACCGCGGGACCCAGCGCAGCGGGCCGGGATTGTCTCGTTCGAATCTCCGCGCTACCAGCAGATTGGCGATGCCTTGCACGCCGCCGGAGTCCACGTGTGGGCTAAAGAAGGGCGCGTTCGCATTTCCCCGCACTTCTATAACGCGGACACGGACGTGGCAGCCTGCCACGCGGCGTTGGCGGCAGCACAAGCCGGTGTTGGCGTCTAGAGGGCAATCCTCGGCCGAGCATGGCCAGGTTTGAGGAATGAGGTGCGGGTTGTACTGTCCCCGCTGGATACCATGGCGTAGCTCGATCATGGCTGGGGTATTGAAGCTGTGACGATAGCGCCTCGTTTTCAGATGCCCAATGTGCAGCCATGCGAAGGCGGCGAGAAAAGCCTGAACTGCGGGGATTCTCCCACCCCCGATTCAAGTACGTAGTCAGCTCGGCTTTCTCCCGGTGGACACTTACGCAGCGAGGTGCGGGGGCATGCGCGGACTTCCCGTCTGATGCGCAACCAGGGTTGGCGCTTGAACCGCTCCCTTTCTCTCCAGGATAAGGGCCGGAGCGAGAGGAAGCCCGTTTTACCCGCCCAAACACAACCGGTCCAGCATAGATTGGCAGAGGCTTGCAGTGGGAGAGTGTAGAGGGAGCAGAGGCACTGTGCGCGATGCTCTGCGCACGAAGAATACCGCAAGCGTTGAGGCTTCTATTGACAGCAGAAACGTGTGACAATGCCCTTAGCGTAAGGTAAACTAATCCAAAAGACTATCAGCCTTGAGAAGGAGCGCACACATGGCAGGCAAAGAGCTTGGGAGACTCATTACGGCGATGGTCACGCCCTTTGCCGACGATGGTTCGGTGAACTACGACCAACTCGGCCGTCTTGCCGGGCAGCTCATCGAAGGCGGTTCGGACGCGCTGCTTGTCACCGGCACTACCGGGGAATCACCCACGCTCTCCCATGAGGAGAAGTTGGAGTGCTACCGCACCGTCATGGCTGCGGCGGACGGACGCGCGCCCGTGATCGCGGGTACCGGCAACTACAATACTGGCGAAAGTGTGGCATTCTCGCAGGAGGCCGAAGCGCTGGGCGTGGACGGCCTGCTGCTCGTGGTGCCGTATTACAATAACCCTCCGCAAGAGGGCCTCTACCAGCATTTCAAAACGATTGCGGACAGCACGTCGCTGCCGTGCATCGTTTACAACGTGCCCACCCGCACAGTGCGCAACATGGATGCCGCGACCACCGCGCGCCTCGCCGAGGTGGACAACATCGTCGGTGTAAAAGAAGCCTCCGGCGACCTGGGCCAGATTTCCGACGTGCTGCGCCTGACGCCCGACGACTTCCGTGTCTGGAGCGGCAACGACTCCGATACGTACCACATCATGTGCATGGGCGGCTATGGCATCATCAGCGTGGCGAGTCACGTGATCGGCCTGCAGATCAAGAAGATGATCAACGCCACATTGGCGTCCGACATTCCGGCTGCCGGCGGGCTGCACCAGCACCTGATGCCGCTCTTCACATCGATCTTCCCGCCGATTTCACCGGTCGCCAGTCCGGCCGCTATCAAGGCCTGCCTCAACCTTTCCGGCTTCAACGCCGGCGGCCACCGCCTGCCCCTGATCCCCGTCCCCGACGACTTTGCCCTCACCCTCCGCGAACTGCTGGGCACCTACGAGCTGGATCCGAACCTGTCGGTGTTGGCAACGGCGTAAGCAAAACACGTCGAAACCCAAAAGAGGTACGCAGAAAGGCGCTCGTGCAGCTTTGTGAGGCACGAGCGCCTTTGGATTCAAGCGTTTGTCGGGGACGAGGATGTGGTGAGTACAGGGCCGATTGCAGTCCGGCACGAAAGCTGGATTTGCAGCCTAGCCAGAGGGTATGATCTCGAACACGCGGCCGATGATTGCAAGCTGGGCCAGGATGACGATCCCAAGCGCCCATCTGTGCAAGCGCAATTCGCCCCTAATGGCTTCAACCTTCGCATCGAGCACTGCAATGTCGGCTTTGGTATCGGCAATGTCGGCCTTCGTCGCGGCAATGTCAGCCTTCGTGGCCATGTGTTCATAGCCACCCTCGATGCGGGCCAGCCGTTCCTCAGTCGTAGCCACGAGCCACGCTCGCTTATCTCTGTCAAAATCTCTGCTAACACTGCAAGTATGCCACAAAGGTTGATACTTCGAAATCATAGTCTAAGTGTCGATTTAGGCCCTCATCGCTTGGCGCCACCATTGCGCTTTTGACAGCCACTGGCGCCCTGCGTCCGCTAGCTACAAGTCAGTGACAAGACTCCGTGCTTGAAAGGATTGAGCGTGCAACTTGCCATCCACAATCTGAATTCAAAATTGCAGGTACTTGCAGCGGCGTAGGCAGGACACGACAACACTCAGAACAAGCTACTAGCAGAGCTCTCGCGGTAATTTGCAGCGTCCCGTGAGAAATTTGGCTTTTCTACTACTACATATAGTGTTCTAGATAACGGTAGTATCGCTCTAGTTTATGGTAAGGTGCAACTGATCTAGCTATACTGATAGGCCATTGGCGAGCAATAGCATGGATGTAAACTCATCGGCTGTGGGTTGAGGAGAGGGAGTGGGCAAATGAGGGTGTTGATAGCGGGAATACTGTTGGGTGTAGCCCTAACGTTTTTTGCCGGGACTCCGATTCGCGCCGCGGATTGTGAGTTTCGCTTGGGATTCAAGGCGCTTCGCGACCTTATCGGACACGACATTGTAGGCGAGTGCTTGGAGAATGAATTCTACAACGCTATCGGCGATAGCAATCAACACACCACCGGCGGTCTCATGGCCTGGCGCAAAGCCGACAATTGGACTGCGTTCACAGATGGCTACCGCACGTGGATCAACGGTCCTAATGGACTTGTTCAGCGCTTGAACACCGAGCGCTTCGAGTGGGAGGCCGACCATATTCACACCCCGCCGCCAACCCCCGGTCCGGCTCCCACCGCTCTCCCACAGCCATCTCTAGATCCAACGCTTGCCCATGCGTATCACATCATGCGCCGTTCGCATACCGGGAACCAAGTCGCAAACACGTTCGTGCGCTTAGGCGCAAGCGTCCAGTTCGGTACAGATGGTAGCAACTTAACCTCGTGGTCTGAGATTCCTCCCAGCATCCGTCTCCATGAAAGTTACCGACGCGAGAGTTACGAAATGCAGGCTTTCATGTTGATCTATCCGACTGTGCTGATGGCGTCAGTGGTTGATTTCGGCCAGCCGCAATCCTGGGAACAGTGTATGAGCAGAAGAGTGGAAGCCTATACCCAGTCGGCTAAGTATTGGCTAGAGACATACGGATCCCGCGGCAAGCAGAGCCCCACAGAGGAGGAAGAGTTCGCAAACGCCGTCCTGGCCGCACATCTCGATAACGGCATTCGCAGAACTCTGGCGATGGATACAATCTGTGACCAATTCGGTACACCTTCCACGCCAACTCCCACGCCAACCCCTAAACGGACTATCGACCCCGTCTTAGGCCATGCGCTTGAGGTATTGCGCAGCACACGAACCGGGAGGGACATTGCCAATAAATTTTTTCAATCGGGGGCAAGCGCAGTATTCGGCCCGTTGGATGGTTCGAGTAGTCAGGTGAGTTTTACACCTCGGCGCATCACCATCAATCAAGAGTACCGCGGTGAGAGTCCAGAGGCGCTTGCGCATGCGCTCATCTGGCCGGCGATGGCAATTAGTGTCTACGTTGAACAAGGTAACTCAGGCTCCTGGGAAGAATGCATGAATCGAGAGGTAAGTAGAGAGAGGCTTCAGGCTCAGTGGTGGCTGGAGAAGTTCGGAACTAGCGGCAAACAAAACCCCACAAAAGTTGAGCAATGGGCCAACAATGGCCTGAGCTGGCTACGTACGCAAAACTCGAGGAACGTCTGGATGAATACACACTACAGGGAGCAATGCGAAACCCACGGTCCCGCGCCACATATTGATCCAGACCTTGCGGATGCTTTTGTGACAGCTCTATGGGACGAATCCGAAATCGGTAGGTGGGCGGTAGACGCGGTTGTTGAAGCAGGAACAGAGGTGGTGTTTGGGCGTGTTGGGGGATGGGGCAGTTACTCGCCTTCACAGAACCTTATTACCATTAGCGAAGAGTTAAGGGGATACAGTAACCAGGTGCTCGCCTCGGTGCTTGTTCACGAGGCGTATCATGTTGCGTCGCACGCGAGGAGAGGGGGCCAACGGCAAGCTACACCAGCGGAGTGTCTCCAAGAGGAAGTCGATGCATTCAGGCTTTCAGCGCGACGGTGGTATGACTGGTACGGGCGCAATGGTAAGAGCAATCCCAACCGTGTGGAGCGGACGAATAACAGTCTCATGTGGGCGTGGTTCAGTGATGAACTGAGAGAGTGGGTGTTGCTAAGTGATGGCTATCAATATCAGTGTCTAGGCGGCACTGTTGAGTAAGGGGATTCTTCATGCGAGCATTACCGCAATCTCCGTTGTGGTAACTGTTGACAGCGATAGAGCTTGGCAGTGGACTCGGCAAAAGCGACGGTGCTCTACGGTATTCTGGAAGTGTATGAGAGTCTGATTGAAGGAGTGCCGCCAAAAAGCAGAAGGCGATAGGGCAATGGTTGCTAAGGACTGTCTCTTTGATCCCAAAGAACGTACTTACATGGGCTACCCTGACAAGGGTGAACCGCATTTCGATTTTCTGAATCGTTCGGCTTGGGACAAAGTGAAAGTCGTTCGGGAAACGCTTGAAATCTGGTTTGCAAGGATTCCCGAAAGGAAGAGGAAAAGCATTCGCAGTATGTTTTGCAGCGATGATCGTCAACATACTGGGGCATTATTAGAGTTAGTAACTCACGAAATCCTTTGCGCTATTGGGTACGAAGTGGAAGCTGATCCGAAAGTCGATGGCAAGACACCAGACTATGCAGCGACTTGTCAAGATGCTACGGTTATCGTGGAATGCACAGTCGTCCAGGAATCTGACCGAGACTTTGACGGCGCGCAGAGCGAGAATGCCAGCAGTTTAGATACTCGTGAGCCAGGCGTGTCGATTAAAGTCGGGGTTCTAGGAGTCGATATCCAACTCAGCAAGGCTACCAAGAAGAAAGCTTGGAAATATCGAAACGTTGACTCCCAATTTGCCCTTGTTGTTGGAGGACATAGATGGTTCTCTCATGAGCAAGCGATCATTCACGCATTGTTCGGGAGGAATACCTTCAGAGACCCTAGGAGTTTCTTTGGTACGTCGACGGAGCCTAAGAATGTTCACGTTTCAGGAGTTCTCTTCAAGTCTTTTGATGTTGAAGGCAGTGTGTGGGATTTGTGCCGGCCCCAATTACCCTGGGAATTTGTTCACAATCCCCGGGCAATGGCCCCAATGAAGCGCGGGGTGTTCCCATTTGCTACGGAATGGATATTGGAATCAGGAACACGCAACAAAATAGAACCGACGCGGACGCTAAACGATGTCTTGGGGCTCTCTGATCCATGGCCTCCACGAGGCAAGTAAGCCTGCACCCAAACCGCCTAAATGCGCCCAATCCCGTTCGCCCTGAGCCTGTCGAAGGGTGAACCAGAGCTTCTTAGCTAGTAGAAGCCCCCGCCGTTCATGCTTCGACAAGCTCAGCACGAACGGCTAGTAGGTCCTCGCGTTCCCAAATCTTGCTCAGTGTCGGCTAGATTCTGTAGTGTAGATGCAGGATCATCCTCATGTTCACGCTTGGTGGCGACGGAGTTTTCTGGTGGCGGAGCAGACCCCTGAGCAAGTATTGGAAGACATCGGCGCGGAGGTGCGGCGGTGCACGGCGTGCCGGCTGTGTGAAGGGCGCACCAAGGCGGTGCCGGGCGAAGGCGCCATCAAGAGCGGCATCATGTTTATCGGCGAGGGGCCGGGGTTTCACGAAGACCGGCAGGGGCGGCCGTTTGTCGGCCAGGCGGGGAAGCTGCTGGAGGAGATGCTGGCCGCCGTCGGTTTGCGGCGGGAGCAGGTGTTCATTACCAACGTCGTCAAGTGCCGCCCGCCGGGCAACCGCGATCCCCAGCTGGACGAAATCGCGGCGTGCAACGGCTACCTCGACCGCCAGATTGCCGCCATCAACCCCCGCATTGTCGTCACGCTTGGCCGCTATTCCATGGCGCGGTTCTTTCCCGGCGCCAAGATTTCCGCCATACACGGCGAGCCGAAATACGCCGACGGCCGTGCCTACGTGCCGTTCTACCACCCCGCGGCCGGCCTGCGCGCCACCGCCATCAAGCACAAGTTGTTCGAGGACGTTCAGAGGCTACCCGACGTCGCCAAGCGCCTCAACGAACTGCACGCGCAAGGATACTTCGCCGGGCAGGAGACGGAGAGCGAGGACGCCTCACCGGCGACAGATGAGCCCGATTCCGATCAACTCAGCCTCTTCTAGACTCCATGCGGCTTTGTGCTGTTACTAGATTTGGTTCGTCAGTTACAGATAGGGGCACAGTCTTTTTTCCCAAACTTTGGTCCGGGAGCATCTTGCAAATTTAGAACATTTGCGCATGGGTCTTACAGGTACGAAGGACAGAACTAGCAGAGATCCCCTCACCCCGGCCCTCTCCCCCAGGGAGAGGGAGCAGAGTACGGAACTGAGCAAACATGGAGCCGCTCCGGTTCCCTCTCCTGGGGGAGAGGGTTAGGGTGAGGGCGAATCTTCACCGTTCCAGCCCAATTCCGCGTGCTCGTTAGAGTTGCGCAAAGCTCTCCCCAGGGAGAGGGTGTAATCATTGCGCCTCCGGCCGAATTTACGCCAAGGCCTTTCCAGGGAGAGGGTGTAGCTATTGCGTCTCCGACCGAACTATTCTAAAAGTCTCCCAAGGCAGAAGGAGAAATCTTGGCGGCTGGTCTGGGTCTAGCGGACGTTCTTGCCGGGAGAGAGAACTCTGCCCACCGGTTGACGAGGGTTGAATGTAGGTCTTCCGGCGAGAGGGGGTATTTCCCGTCCTCCGGCCCAGACTATGTAGTGGCTGCCCCACGCTCGGAACGTGGGTTGCTACATGTAGAACCTGGATTAGGTGAGGCCGCTGACGTTCCCCGCTTCATCGATGGTCATCCCGTCTGCGGCCGGTTCTGCCGGCAGACCGGGAAGTGTGAGGATGTCGCCCGTCAATGGAATAACAAAGCCTGCCCCGGCAGCGAGCTTGACCTCGCGTACCGTAATCGTAAAGCCCTCAGGCCGGCCCATTAAACGCGGGTTGTCGGAGAACGACGACTGCGTCTTGGCCATGCAGATAGGCAGGTGCTTGAAGCCGCGGCGCTCAAGCTGGCGCAGCACCGTGGTCGTTGGAGGGGCGTAATTCACTCTGGCGGCGCCGTAAATCTCTCTGGCGACGGTCGCAATCTTGTCTTTAAGTGGCATGTCATCGGGATACAGGAGCTTGAAGGTATTCGGCTTTGCCCCCTCTACCAGATTGAGCACTTCTTCCGCTAAGGCCTTGCCGCCGTCAATGCCGCCCGCAAAGACGTCTGTATCCGCGACGGGCACGCCCTCGGCCTTACAGAATTCCGTAACGGTGCGCATCTCATTGGCGGTGTCCGAGGGAAACCGGTTCAGCGCGACGACAACGTCCAGGCCGAATTTCTTGATGTTCTCGATATGTTTCTGCAGGTTGGCGAGGCCGGCTGCGAGTGCGGCCGTATTTTCCGTTTCCAAGTCGGCGGGTCGCACGCCGCCGTGAAGCTTGAGCGCCCGAATCGTGGCCACGAGTACAACCGCTGACGGCGCAAGTCCGGCGCGCCGGCACTTGATGTTGAAGAACTTCTCCGCGCCGAGATCGGTGCCAAATCCGGCCTCTGTGACCACATAGTCGGCGAGCTTCAAGCCCACCCGCGTCGCAATGATGGAATTGCAGCCGTGGGCGATATTGCCGAAGGGTCCGCCGTGAACAAGCGCGGGCCCGCCAGCCATGTTTTGCACGAGGTTAGGATGCACGGCCTCGCGCATCAAGACCGTCATGGCGGAATGTGCATTGAGGTCAGCCGCCGTAACCGGCTTGCGGTCGAACGTCTCGCCCACGACGATCCGACCTAAACGCTCCTTAAGATCGGCGAGATCGCTGGATAGACAGAGGATCGCCATGATCTCCGAAGCGGGTGTGATGTCGAAGCCGCTCTCGCGCGGCACGCCTTCCGTCCTGCCGCCCAGGCCGATGACCATGTTGCGCAAGGCCCGGTCGTTCATGTCGATCGTCCGCCGCCAGGTCACGCGCCGCGGATCGATGCCGAGCTTATTCCCTTGATGTAGGTGGTTATCGAGCATGGCGGCGAGCAAGTTATGCGCGGCGGTGATGGCGTGAAAATCACCGGTAAAGTGCAAGTTTATCTCGAGCGACGGTTCCAACGTCGCCTTGCCTCCGCCGGTTGCGCCGCCCTTTATGCCGAATACCGGACCGAGCGACGGTTCACGCGTGCACGAGAGGGCGTTCTTACCCAGGCTGTAGAGCGTTTGCGCGAGACCGACCGTGACAGTGGTCTTGCCTTCTCCGGCGGACGTGGGAGAGATTGCCGTGACGAGAATGAGCTTGCCGTCCGGTTTGTCCGCGAGGCGCTCCAACACCTGGGTGCGTACCTTGCCCATAAGCGGCCCGTAGCTGTTGAACTCATCGGTCTGCAAGCCAAGTCGGCTGGCAATCTCAGTGATTGGCTGAGGGGTGAAGGTGTCGGTAGGGGTTGGCACTATGCTTCTCCTCGTTTGAGACCTACAGGGTTCGTCATTGAATCCGCGAGTAGCGGTTCTGTAACAAATGCCGTGCACACGCCGCTTGCGACGGTCTTGACGGATTCCGGCCCATCATCCACGGTCAAAGGGATATACAGGACGTGATCTACACGGATCTGGGGCCAGGTTGTATCGTGCTTACGTCAATGCCAGCACTTCACTCGGCTCCGGCTTTACACCTTGACGCAAGAGCGTGTGGATGGCATCCTCCGCCACCTGGAGCGTCCGATCGATATCCGCATCCGTATGAGCGAAACTTATATGATTACGCTTGATGTTCATGGGCAGCTTGAATACGCCCCGCTTGATGCACTCTTGGCGGTAGCGAATGAAGAATTCTGCGTCGTTTTGCAAGAGATCCGTGAAATTGCGCGCTGGGCCATCCATGAAGTATGTAACGAATACGGAGCCGAATCCCTCGACAACGGCAGGAATGCCGGCATCTGTCATGACTTCTGACAATCCAGTACGTATGCGGTCCCCGAGACGGAAGATTTCCTCGTGCACTCCCTGCGTTTCCATGATTTCAATGGTCGCAAGCGCCGCCACAGTGCCGACGGCGTGACCGTTGTAGGTGCCGGCAAAGAAGGTATCGCCTCCGGGGGTCGTGTTGAAGCGCGACATGATCTCCTTCTTGCCGCCGACCGCTGCCAGCGGGAAGCCGTTGGCAATGGCTTTCCCCAACGTGGTGACGTCCGGCGTGACGCCTGCGACCTTTTGAAAGCCGCCGAGGTCGTGGCGAAAGCCGGTGATCACCTCGTCAAACACGAGAACAATGCCGTGGGCGTCGCACAATGCGCGCAGCGCCTCCAAGAAGCCCGGCTCCGGGCGCACACAGCCGATGTTATGCGGAATGGGCTCCACGATGATGGCGGCAATTTCGCCCTCGTGCGCTCTAATCGTGTCCTCTACCTCATCTGCATCGTTGAAGGTGCAAATGAGCGTGGCGTCAGCAGTTTCCTCCATCATCCCCGCCGAGAGGAAGTCGCGTTTCCCGATCATGTCCGGTGTGCTGATGACATTGCGCAGCACGGCGTCGTGCCAGCCGTGGTAGCAGCCCTGAAATTTTATAATCTTCTCACGGCCGGTGTGTGCGCGGGCGACGCGTAGCGCGTGAAACGTCGCTTCCGAGCCGGCATTCGTGAACAGCACTTGCTCGATTGAAGGTACGTGCTCAACGACTTTCTTGGCGAGCGCGATTTCTTGCGGCGTGGCGCCGACGCCGTAAAGGTCCGTCTCCCACAGCGCTTCTTCAACGCGTTGAACGACTATGGGATGCACGTGACCTAAGATGAAAGGACCGAAGGCGGCGTGGTAGTCTAGGTATTCATTGCCGTCAGCATCCCAGATGCGGGCGCCCTCGGCGCGGTTGAAGACCAGCCGGGGTTCCACATTGCGAATTGACGTATGTACCCCGCCCGGGGCGTATGCCTCAGCCTCAGCAAACAACGCTGCACTCTGCTCAGTTCGTACCATTGCAAAATCCTTTTTAGCTCCGAATATCCGTTGTTAAGCTCTCATCGGGCGTCGTTGTCTTCGGATTTTTTCTGCGCCAACTAGCACCATAATAGCGGAAAGTACCGCTGCACATTGGCAAAGTCCGGGGCTGTGGGCTGAGGGCAATTGAGATGAGGGTTGCGGGTCCAAGACCTGCTCCGGCGCATCAGCGAGAGAGCACAGTCCTGTCCCGTTCCGCCAACGGCAGTTGGACCCGTGCGCCATTGGAAGCGTGCGAAGCGTATACGGCGAGTGCGAGTTCGAGCGCGGCGCGTCCGGCCCGGCCGTCGGAGCGGCTGGGACGATCGTGCTCGATGCATTGGACGATATCTTCCACGGCTCCTTGCATACCGCTGCGTGGGTATGTAACTAGGGGAAACGGCCGCTTTACCATCGTGCGCGTCGCAGAATCGAACGTAAAGAACTCCGCATCGCTGTTGCTGAGGCGCAGGCGGCCGGCCGTGCCGATCACGTCTATCTCGAAAATCGGACCGCTCTGGCCGTCGATAAAGCCCATCACGCCGTTGTGGAAGCCCACATAGGCAGTGCCACCGGCATCCAGTGCTATGTCGGCACCGGAAGCGAGACCGCCCGTCACCCAGGCTGGCGTACTCTGACTGAAGGTCAGCATCGCGTCGAGCCAATGGATGCCCGTATGTACGAGCTCACCGGCAAAGTGCGCCGAGATCGTGCGCACATTGCCGATCCGGCCGTCTTGAATGAGTGCAAGCGCCGTTTCGTAGTAGGGGTCCCACCGCCGCGTATGGTTGACCACGAGCTTTACGTTGTGCTCATCGCAGGCGCCAATCATCGCATCGGCTTCAGCGAGGCTCGTTGCGATGGCCTTCTCGCAGAAGACTGCCTTAGCACCTGCCCGGGCCGCCGCTTGCGTCACCGGCGCATGCAGCGGCGCGTGGGTGCAGACGCTTACGATGTCAAGGTTTTCGTTCTGCAGCATCTCATCATAGGATGCATAGGCTGCAATGTCGCCGAATACGGGCTGCCATTGCTCCACATAGGCCGCAGTCTTTTGCGTATCGATGTCAGCCACGGCGCAGACGTGTGTCTGGGGCACGGCAGCATAGGCATGCGTGTGGGAGTAGGGCAGCAGCATGCGTCCCGCATAGCCGGTCACCTCATCCTGAATGGTGCTGGCTACGCGTCCCAGACCGACAATGCCTACTCGAAACCTCTCAGCCATGCGCTGCTTGACCTCCTGCCGGACTACCGTACTCTTGCCGTCTGTCATTCGATGTCATGTATCTTACACATTTTGCGCCCTCCCTTGCACTATTCCTCGAACAAGCTGCCTCCAACACGGGAAGTTCGTTGAATGGAGACCCACTCCGCAGGTACGACGCGCCGACCCGAACTAGCCCCAACACTTGCAGACCGTTACAATGATTGTGATTCCGAGCACACTTTCCGCATGAGCCAGAGGTCAAAGAGGTGAGGCCCCCACGTGCTTCCCGAACGAACCAATACTCCATTGCAGTCATTCCGCATCGGCCTTGCGCAGATGAACCCGCACCTGGGTGACGTCACGCGCAATATCCAGAAGCACTTGGACGTGGTTGCTGAGGCGGAGGCGCAGGCAGTGGATGTGTTGCTATTCCCGGAACTCTCCCTTCACGGCTACTTCTTAGAAGACCTCGTGACGGAAACGGCGTGCCGGCTGGATGATCCGCTGTTGGCGCCGCTCATTGCCGCCAGCGACCGCATGAGCATTCTGTTCGGCATGGTGGAGGAATCCGCCGATCAGCGCTTCTACAATAGCGGCGTGTACCTGGAGGCCGGCCGGGTGCGCCACCTGCACCGCAAGGTGTACCTCGCGACCTACGGCATGTTCGATGAAGGACGCTATCTGGCGGCCGGCGAGCACCTACGCGCTTTCGACACACGCTTCGGCCGCCTCGGCGCCCTGATCTGTGAAGACTTCTGGCACCCGTCGGCCGTGAGCATCGTCCACGCCGATGGCGCCGACCTCATTCTCGGCATCTCCAGCGGTCCCGGACGCGGCGTGTCCGGTGAGTCGCAGGACCTGCGCAGCGCGCAGACCTGGCACAATCTCAACAATCTCTACGCGCGCATGTTTACAAGTTACGTGGTGTATTGCAACCGCGTCGGCTATGAGGATGGGGTCAACTTTTGGGGCGGATCGGAAGTCGTCGGCCCGGACGGCACGGTGCTCGTGCGCGCGCCGTACTTCGAAGAGGCGTTTGTCACCGCTGAAGTCTCTGCGGAGGCGATGCGCCGCCAGCGGTCGCTGCTGCCGCTGCTGCGCGACGAGCGGCTGGACCTGACCTATCGTGAATTGCGCCGCATCTATCGCGAGCGGTACGCATGACGAGTGAGGCAAAGACAGACCTCGTCGCCAAAGCGCGCAGTGCGTTGGACCTCAATCTGCCGCTCACCGAGCAGATCCTGCACAGCTTCATTCGCAATGAAGTGCATAAATTCGGCTTTACCCGGGCGGTGCTGAATCTCTCCGGCGGCATTGACTCCGCGCTCTCAGCTTACCTGGCGGCGGGTGCCCTGGGCCCGGAAAACGTGCTGGCCCTCTTGCTGCCGTATCGGGAATCGAACCCCGACAGCCGCAGCGACGCTGAAGCGGTGGTTGGCGCATTGGGCATACCCTCAAAGCTCATCGAGATTACCTCGCTGGTGGACCCCTACTTCGCCGAGTTTCGCGACATGGACGTGAAGCGGCGCGGCAACGTGATGGCGCGTGCGCGCATGATAGTCCTCTACGACCACTCTGTTGAATTCGGCAGTTTGCCGCTGGGTACGAGTAACAAGACGGAACTGCTCTTGGGCTACAGCACCCTGCACGGCGACATGGCAAGTGCCGTGAACCCGATTGGCGATCTTTATAAGACCCAGGTGCGGCAACTCTCCCGCCATTTGAAGATTCCGGCAGCAATTATAGAAAAACCACCAAGCGCCGACCTGTGGCCGGGTCAGTCGGACGAAAGCGAACTAGGATTCGCGTACGAAGATGTCGACCACCTGCTTTACCTGCTGGTGGACGAGCGCTATCGTCCTGAAGAATTGATTGCCGCTGGGTTCGCAAGGGAATTCGTCGAGGAGGTAGTGCGCGTCGTGCAGAGCATGCAGTACAAGCGGCGTCCGCCCATCATCGCCAAGCTCTCCCAGCGCACCATCGAGCGCGACTTCCGCTATCCCCGCGACTGGGGACGCTAAAGCTGCTGCAAACTCGTCAGAGGGAGACCTTTGACGAGATCAGGGGGTAACGCGTCAAACTCCCTCTCCCTCGAGGAGACCTCTGCAAAACCCATGTGGAAGGGAGATTGTCCCCTCTCCCGTCAAGGAGACCTATGCATAACTCCACTTTCAAGCGAGGCACTCCCTCTCCTGGGGGAGAGGGTTGGGGTGAGGGGGTCTTTTTGTTACAATGGCCCTTTACGCCGTGCAGTTTCAAGATGTTTCAGTGCAGAATCGGTGTGTGTGCTTTGAGATTTCAAGAAATTCACCCTCACCCTAGCCCTCTCCCGTCGAGGGAGAGGGAACGCTCTCTCTTCCGCGTAGGTTTCGCAAGGGTCTCCGTCAAGGGAGAGGGTTAGAGCCTGCTCCGTACTCGATACAGCGTATCGACACGATACGGGGGTGAGGGTGAAATTGCTCTGAGCACGAGCAACTTCTTGACCGGACTGGTTGTAATATGCTTGACTGTGCAAGTTTTACGGTTTGCAAAGCAGGTAAGACGCCTCACTCCGGCCCTCTCCCCGTGGAGAGGGAGCAAGTCTTGCGCCCCCGGCCGGATTAACGCAAAGTTCTCCGTCAAGAGAGAGGGGACTGTCTCGCTGCGGCTTTGGTCTTACAAGGGTCTCCCCGAGGGCGAAGGTCAGGACGGGGGTGTGCTTTGTTCGTTCGGACAAGTCTCGTCAACATGACGGTTCTTAGAAAGGCGTAATGACAACCGATGCCCGGCCTGCTCTACGTGGTAGCCACACCCATCGGCAACCTGGAAGACATTACCCTGCGGGCCGTGCGCATCCTGCGGGAGGTAGACGTGATCGCCGCCGAGGACACGCGCCACACCCGCAAGCTGCTCGCGCACCTGGACATTCACACGCCGCTCACCAGTTTTCACGCTCACAGCGGGACCGGCCGCCTGGAGCGCATTCTCCGCACCCTGGAAGAAGGCAAGCAGGTTGCCTTGGTCACGGACGCCGGCACACCCGGCATCGCCGACCCCGGGCAGCCCCTCATCGCGGCTGCCGTGGAAGACGACATTCCGGTTATTCCGGTGCCGGGACCAACTGCAGCCGCTGCTGCCGTGTCCATCGCCGGGTTTGCGGGGAGCATGTTCTGCTTCTTGGGTTTCTTGCCGGGACGGCCGTCACGGCGCAAGCGACTCTTGGCAAGCGTGGCAGACTTGCCGTTCACGCTCGTGATCTATGCCTCGCCCTACCGGCTGGTGGAGGACCTGAAGACGTGCCAAGAGTGCCTGGGCGATCGGGAAATCATGGTGGCGCGGGAACTCACCAAACTACATGAAGAGGTCCTGCGCGGGACGTTAGCAGAGATGCTGGCGCACTTTGCGGAGAAAGAGCCGCGCGGGGAGTTCACGCTCGTGGTGCAAGGCAAGGGTGTGCGCTGAGCAGCGTATAATTCAGAGTGGCGCACTTCGAGGGAGTTGGGTAGCTCCGGCATCCTGCCAAAAAGATGCCACTCAACGACAGCGTCAACACGCACGTTGAAAGTGATCCTGTAGTGTAGAGGGCACGACATGTCGTGCCCCTACGCCGGAAGCGCCAGCGGCTTTCAACGCGGCAGGAGACAAAGCGCGGCCAAAGAGATTCTCAATGGAGTATGGGAGCATTAGCTTATGACTGTGAAACTCGCTCGCGACGGCGGTACGCCGGTGCGCACGGCGCCGTTTCCTACCTGGCCGGTCTGGGACGGCGTGGATGAAAAAGCAATGCTGGAGGCGTTGCGATCCGGTGTGTGGGGACGCAATGCCGGTTCGCAGGTTGTGGAGTTTGAAGAGGAGTTCGCCGCCTTTCAAGGTACCAAGTACTGCATTGCCTTGGTCAACGGCACGTGCGCCCTGGAGCTCGGCCTGCGGGTGTTGGACGTGGAATTCGGCGACGAGGTGATTTGTCCGTCGTATACCTTTGTCGCCACGCCTGCCGCGCCGCTCTTCCTGGGCGCGATTCCCGTCTTTGCCGACATCGACCCCGACACGTTCGAGCTCGATCCCGCTTCGGTCGAGGCTGCCATTACGCCCCGCACGAAGGCGATCATCCCTGTTCACATCGCTGGTCAGCCGCCCGACATGGACGGCATTCTGGCGGTGGCTCGCAAGCACAACCTGCGCGTGCTGGAAGACGCAGCCCAGGCTCACGGCGCGTCCTGGCGCGACCAGGGGGTGGGCGGCGTCGGCGACCTCGGCAGCTTCAGCTTTCAGTCGAGCAAGAATCTCAACGCCGGTGAAGGCGGGGCGATTTGCACCAACGACCAGGAGTTGGCCGAGCTGACGTGGTCGGTGATGAACGTCGGCCGCCTCCGGGAAGGGGCCTGGTACCAGCACGAGCGGCTGGGCTGGAACTACCGCCTGAGCGAGTTTCATGGCGCGCTGCTGCGGGCGCAACTCACCCGCGTGCCCGAGCAGATGGCAACACGAGAAGCCAATGCCCGCTACCTGGACACCCACCTGGCGGAGATTCCCGGCATCACGCCGCAGCACCGTCCGGCAGAAGTAACCGGCCACGCCCACCACCTCTACATGCTGCGGTACGAAAAAGCGGACTTTGGCGGCAACGACCGCGCCGACTTTATCAAGGCGCTGAGCGCGGAAGGCATTCCCTGTTCGCCCGGCTACGACTGGCCCTGCCACGAGCAAAACGCCGTCAAGAATTCGGTGCGTGACATTCTAGGGAAACTCGGGCGTACAGAAAATCCGCTGGACCGCCCCCTGCCCAATACCGACCGTATCGCTCACGCGGAAGGCGTCTGGCTGCCGCAGAGTGTGCTGCTGGCGGACGAGAAGGACATGCAGCAGATCGTGGACGCCGTGGCGAAGGTGCAACTGGCATTTAGTCCGAAGAGAGCGGCAGAGCGAGTGTGAGCGTTCGCTTTCACTCGAAAGGGCTCTTATACCCACCGGTTGTTTCCTCTCCGGTGGTCTCCATATCGTTCGTGCTGAGCATTCCTTGTAGCGCGGGGGCTTGTCCCCCGCCTTGGCGATGTTCGAGACCAGATAAGCACAGCTCTCTCCGTTCGTGCTGAGGGCTGCGCGAAGCCCCTGTCGAATAACGTACGGGGAGTAACGTGGTTGGCTGCACGCTCCAATCGCCGTTCACCCTTCGACGCTGCTCAGGGCGAACGGAATCTGCCAAGAACTGAAAAATACTCAGTGACACCTGCTGAGACTGCGTAGCGCGGGGGCTTGTCCCCCGCCTTGGCGATGTTCGAGACCAAAGAAGCACAGCTCTCCCCGTTCGTGCTGAGGGCTGCGCGAAGCTCCTGTAGAATAACGTACGGGGAGTAACGTGGTTCGCCGTACGCCCAAATGCCTTTCACCCTTCGACGCTGCTCAGGGCGAACGGAATCTGCCAAGAACTGAAAAATCCTCAATGCCACTTGCTGAGTCTTTGTAGCGCGGGGGCTTGTCCCCCGCTCCGGATGCCTCACCTGTCGCGCGATACAAATACAGATGGATTCCCGCGAAAGCGGGAATGACGGAAAAATCGCAAACCTTGACTATTGGAATGGTTGGCTGCTTCTCATGCAATTGGGCATAGCCTAGCTCGCGCTGAGCACAAACTCCGTGCCATCCGCGACCGTTGCGGTCCAGGTCAGCGTGCCGTCTTTCATCTGCGACCCAACTGCGCCGTCGTTGACGGTCGCATTGCGCCACGGCGTCTCTGCGCGAAAGGTCAATTCGCGGGCGGTGACGTCGTCGCGAAGGCCGTTCAGGCTGACGGTGCAGGTGGCGCGGTCGGAGCCATTTGCCGTTACCGCCACCGAAGAAGCCCGGCGCAGAAGCGTATACTCCACGACCTCTTCCGGCACTGTGGCCCAGAGCTCGTTGCCCCACAGGGCCCGCACCTCACGCAAACGCGCATCCAGGATGGCCGGTGTCATGCAGCGGTTCCAGAGGCCGGGGCCGTTGGCCGCGGGCAAGCGGTCCACCACGATGTGCGAAATGTCCACCAGCCAGTGGCCGCGCGTTGTTTCCTTCCTGAGCTCGCCCGGGAAGGCGTCGCGTGTGTGGCGGTAGAGCGAGGCCGACGGCTCTTGGAGCCACCCTTCCAGATCGCGTCCGATGGTGGCGCGCATGATGTCCCATACATCGTACTCGGACGTATTCCACGGGTAGCCGATGCTGAGCATACCTTGGTAGCCCGCTGCCTGCGCCACAGGCAGGATCTTGTCGGCGATGCGCAGGTTGCCCCAGTAGGCAAAGAGCCGCACGGGTGCGCCGGTCGCCTTCTCAAGTTCCCACTTGCTCAGGCGCACTTCCAGGTCAAGGTCGATGCCGTCCTGGTCGGTGGGCACGTGGGTGTGAGAGTGGCTGCTGATCGTCCACCCCTTGTTTATGAGGAAACGCAACTGTTCCGGGTTCATGTAGAAGACCTCGCGCATCGAGGTGCCGCGTTCTAAGCGTTGCTGGCCCAGGTGCCCGCTCACGGTGCAGACGTGTCCCGGAATGTCGTGCTCTTCATGGATGGGAAACGAGTTGCAAATGGCATCGATGGTGCCTTCGTCGTAGGTCATGGAATAGACGAACTGGGCGTCGTACTTCCAGGGGGTGATTTCTACGTGGATGTCCGGGGCGTCGTTCACAGGAAACTCCTTCTATGAGCGGATGAGACGAATTTCGAAGGCATGTAGAATCCTGTTCGTGCTGAGGGCTGCGCGAAGCCCCTGTCGAAGTGCGAACGGGATTCGGCACAGGCTTCGTGCAACCTGTCGATTGTGGCGTTTCGGTCAGATTGGCTTTGGCCGTCAAGAGAGCAACTCTACTTCGCTCTTCACTCTGCCGCCCCGCACGCGCGCAGGACCGTCTCCTGCGTGATGTAGTCGTGCTCTTTTGAGTAGGGAAATTCCATCTCACCCCGGATGCACGCGGCCAACTCCACGAGATCGCGCTCATAGCGGGGGATGTTATCAAAGGGCACGTCCTGCCAGCCGGCCTCGTAGCCGCCGCGCGGCTCATTGAGGAAGAGGCGTCCCGCCGGCGGCTCCAATGGCGTCAGGACGATGCTGCCCTCACTGCCGCAGACGGCGAAGTGCCGCCGGTCCTGCGAGCCCTGCTCGAGCAGCGAGCTCTCGATGATGCCCACCGCCTGTCCGTACTCAAGCACGGCAACCGTGTTGTCTTGCATTGTGACGTCAAACTGACCGTCCCGGCGCAGGATCGGCGTGACCTTCTCCGGCCGGCCCATGATGAGCGTGATCATGTCGAGCAGGTGGCACCCCAGTTCCAGCATGATGCCGCCGGGATAGTGCGACAGCCGCTCCCGGGTGGCGGAATCGCTCGCGGAGTTGATGCCGCCGCGCACGTAGTGCACGTCGCCCAGCCAGCCTTCGCGCACCGCCTGCCGCACCAGGTCGAAGCCGGGATTGTAGCGGAACATATAGCCCATCTGAATGATGCGGTCCTGCCGCTCGGCCTTGTCGAGGATGGCTCTCCACTCTGAGAGGTCCGTGCCGGCGGGCTTGTCGAGGTGGATGTGCTTACCGGCATCAATTGATTTTTCGCCGAGCGACAGCAACTGCGGCACCTCGCTCTCGACGCAGACCATCTGAATGGTGGGATCGTCATAGACTTCTGCCTCGTCCAGCCACGGCAGGCCCTGCCAGGCGGCCTCCTGCTGCCGCTGGTGACGCCAAGCGGCATCGGGTTCGCAGACGCCCACGAGTTCCCACTCAGGAAAATTGCGCAGCACATTCAGCTTGCCGAGCGCATGCGAATGCCCCGTGCCGAGCACAGCACAGCGAATTGGTGTCACTATCTCATCACCTCACCCTCGTTTATCCCGCCTATTAACTTGGTTGTCAGTATACTGGGCGGGTGAGTTAGGCACAAAGCAAGAGCGAATCCCGTACGTCTCGTAGGACTCGAGACCGCCGTTCGGTGCACCGCGCGGGCTGTCTCTGTATGGTATAGGGTAGGATTAGACATGGTCCTGCCATTTCTGCCAATGGAGACCCTCGAATCGAGGTATGGGGTATGCGCGGATTTGCAGTCCGATACGCAACCCATGCCGGCAGGCGAAAAGACCCCCTCTCCCTGGGGAGAGGGCCGCGGTGAGGGGAAATCTTCACCACTCTTACCCAGTTCTTCGGGTCAATCAGAGTTGTACACAGGTCTCCAGTGGAAATGCTAACAGCAGGGCTCACACGGGAAAGAAGTTGAGTTTGTACATAAGGAGAAACGCATGAAACTCGTCACCTACGCGAACGACAGCGGCCCGCGGGCGGGTCTGTTGGATGGCGACCACGTTTACGATCTGCAGGACGCCGCTGACGCCTTTACGGCACAGGCCGGCGCGGTTGGCGCCAAGCTGCCCAATGACGTGAGAGCATTGCTCGATCTGGGCGACGTCGGCTTGGCGCAGGCGCGGCGAGTTCTCGGCTTTGCGCAGGAGCAAGGCGGCGACGCGCCGTTTGCCCACGCTGCGTCAGAGGTAAGTCTTCTGCCGCCTATCTCGAACCCGGGAAAGATAATTTGCCTGGCCGGCAATTTCGCCGACCACATTCGCGAGGGCGGTGACGAACCGCCGGAAAAGTCGCAGCAGACGCCTCGCTACTTTTGGAAGCCTAACTCCGTGCTCGTGGGTCAGGACCAGCCGGTGCGGCTGTGGGAAATGTCGGCCAGCGTGGACTGGGAGTTGGAGCTTGCCGCCGTGATCGGCAAATCGGGCCGCGATATCTCCGCCGCCGATGCGCCGAGCCACATTGCCGGCTATACGATTTTCAATGACATCTCGTCGCGGGATATGAACCTGCCGTGGGAGCGGGAAGAACGCGAGATGGACGACTTCTTCGACTGGCTCAACGGCAAGTGGTTCGACACCCATGGACCCATGGGACCGTTCATCGCGACGGCGGATGAGATTCCCGATCCCCACAATCTCGCCATGTCGCTGAGCGTCAATGGCATCGAGCGGCAGCGGGGCAACACCGGCCAGATGATCTTCAACTGCTTTGAATTGATCGAGTACATTACGCGCATCGTCACGCTTGAGCCCGGTGACGTAATCTCCACCGGCACCCCGGCAGGAGTGGGCGCGGCAGCCGGCGCTTCGCTCGTGGACGGCGACTCAATCGAGGCTACAATCGAACGACTTGGAACCTTGCGCAATCCGGTACTCGGCTGATAGGCAAGAGTCCCCTCACTCCGGCCCTCTCCCCCAGGAGACCCTTGCGAAACCTAAGCGGAAGCGAGAGCGTTCCCTCTCCCACCGAGGGAGAGGGCTAGCCTGCCCCGTACTCGATACAGCGTATCGACACGATACGGGGTGAGGGTGAATGTCCTGAAATCTCTCAGTATGCACACCGAATCTGCCCTGATACCTCTTTACAATTCCCAGCGTCAAGGCCGTTGTAGCAAAAGACCCCCTCACCCCGGCCCTCTCCCCCAGGAGAGGGAGTGCCACTGAGGGAGTGCCGCTGATTGAAAGTGGGGGTTACGCAAAGGTCTCCCCAGGGAGAGGGAGTAATCTTAGCGCCAGTGGCTGCAGCTAGGCGACGGGTTGGGAGTCTGCGCATGTCCCGTATCTCTCGATGCGGTCGTATCCTCGGCAAGAGGGAACGGTGAGCGGCGGCTAGTACCGGATGGAAGCGGCCGGCCTTGCGTCGAACTTGGCGGCGCTTTACCCGTGAGGACTACGTCAGTCCGTGACGGACAGAATTCGTCCGATGAACTCAAGCCTTGGCGTGGAATTGGGTGCCGACACGGTCGTCGGTGAGGAGTTGACGCAGCACGGCGTGCGGTTCGCGGCCGTCGACGATATGGGCGGACGGCACCCCTTCCAAAGCATCCAGGCAAGCGGTGACTTTGGGGATCATGCCTCCGCTGATTGTGCCGTTGCGGATGAGTTGACGCGCTCTTGCCCCTGAAAGAGAGGGCAGCACGTCGCCGTTCTTGTCCTGTACACCGGGCACGTCGGTGAGCAGGAGGAAGTGTTGTGCTGAAAGGGCTTTGGCAATATCGCCTGCCACGGTATCGGCGTTGATGTTGAGAAGCTGCCCTTCCTCCGTGACGCCGAGCGGCGCGATAACCGGCACCATTTGTGCTTCGGCCACGACGACAAATACATCCACGTTTACCTTCTTCACATCGCCGACGTAACCAAGCCCTGCCGGTTTCTGGCGCGGGTTTGCCAAGAGCAGTTGACCGTCGGCGCCGGTCAGGCCGATGGCGTCTATGCCGCGGCCTTGAAACATTGCCACCAGGTCGCTATTCACCTTACCGGCCAGGACCATTTGCACCAGTTCCAAGGCGTCGGCATCCGTAACTCGCAACCCTTCAACAAAAGACGCTTCCCGACCGAGAGTCTTTTCCATTTCGGTTACCGCTTTGCCGCCACCGTGCACGACAACGGTAAACAGGCCGGCTTGCCACAACGCCTCGACGTCGTCGCAGAACGCCTCCCGGTGGGGCAGCACGTTGCCCCCAATCTTGATCACCACGGCCTCGCCTTTTAGATCGCGCAGTCGCGACAGTGTGCCAACGAATTGTTCTATTTCTGCCACTAGCATCCGCTCCTTTGTCGCTGCGAGATACTCACTCTGAGAACACTTCAGGGTTGACGCAGAAGTGCGGCCGTTCGCCCTGCAAGACACGGGTGATATCCAGCGCGAGCGTTGTCGCCATGCGAATCATCGCCTCTTCCGTGTGAGCGGCCATGTGCGGGCTGACGATCACGTTCTCCAAGGCAAACAGGGGATGGTCTTGCGGCGGCGGTTCCTGTTGCCAGACGTCCACCGCGGCGCCGGCAATTTGGCCTTCCAGCAACGCCGTCGCCAGTGCCTGCTCATCCACGATGCCGCCGCGCGCGCAATTGACAAGGATCGCCGTCGGCTTCATCAGGTTAAGCTCGCGCGGGCCGATGAGACCGTGTGTCTCCGGCGTCAGCGGCGCGTGCAGCGAGACATAGTCGGCCTCCTGCAGCAGAACCGAAAGGTCCGAAACGAGCTCAACCCCGAGCAGGCGGGCGTCATCCGGTGAAAGAATGGGATCGTAGGCGATGACGTGCATGTCGAGCGCAGCGCGGCACATGCGCGCGACCCGGCTGCCGATTCGGCCCGCGCCCACAACACCTAGCGTCTTACCGTAGAGTTCAAAGCCAATGAGCCGCGTGCGCGACTGGAAATCGCCATTGCGCTGCGCGCGGTCGCCAAGCAGAATCATCTTGCTCACGGCCAGCATCATCCCCAGCGTATGTTCCGCGACAGATTCCGCATTTGCGGCGGGAGTATAGAGCACCGGGATGCCGCGCGCCGTGGCGTACGCCACGTCCACGCTATCGACGCCCACGCCGTGCCGGGAAATTGCCCGCAGGGCTGGGGCTGCATCGATGAGTTCAGGCGTTACTTTCGTAAGGCGCGTCACGACTGCGTGGACTTCACGCAATTGGTCTGCCAGCGGCACGCCGCCGTCCTGGCTGGCTTGGCGTACCGTTGCGATCTGCTCGAGGATCGCGATCCCTTGCTCGTGAATGGGATCGGCCAACACGATTGTGTACGACATTTCGTCAGGCCTCACAGGGGCGTCACAGCCCAATGCTCAAGCGGTTTCCGCGCCGAATGCATGCTATAATGTAGCAGAAAGTTCCCGCTCTCCGCTAGGCATAGCCCGCGTGTTATTTTGTGGTGCTGACCTTCCGGGAGTACGTAAGACACACGCAATTCGTTGCGTGTTTTGCTACTTCTGAGCAGGATTGTGCACAGAAACCGTGGAAGTCGTTGGAGAGCGCATGGCCTCTTGAGGAGGGGACGCGCGCATGGCGCGAGTGGTCCAAAAGTACGGCGGCAGTTCAGTAGAGAGTGCGGAGCGCATCAAGTCCGTAGCCGCGCGGCTGGCCGCCGCGCGCGATGCCGGTAACGACGTTGTTGTCGTCGTTTCCGCCATGGGCGACACGACCGATGAGCTGATTGCGCTCGCCCATCAAGTGTCCAGCTCCCCCGGCGGCCGCGATTTGGACTTGCTCCTTTCTACCGGCGAGATCGTCTCCTCCACACTGCTATCGATGTGCCTCCGCGACGTGGGCTACGATGCCGTGGCGCTCACCGGCCAGCAAGCAGGCATACGCACGGACTCCTTCTACTCCCGCGCTCGGATCGTAGACATCGATCCTTCGCGGATGGAGCAAGAACTCGAGGCCGGCCGCATCGTCATCGTTGCCGGTTTTCAGGGGGTAACGCACGACTTGGACGTGACCACGCTGGGACGCGGTGGTTCGGACACGACCGCAGTCGCCATCGCCATTGCCGTAAAGGCGGCCGCCTGCGAAATCTACACGGATGTCGACGGTATCTACACCGCCGACCCGCGCGTAATCCCGACCGCCCGCAAGCTCGACCGCATTGCCCACGAGGAGATGCTGGAGTTGGCCAAGCTCGGCGCGCGGGTAATGCACGCCAGGGCGGTTGAGCTCGCGGAGCTCTTCGACATGCCCATCGTCGTGCGCTCATCGTTCAATGACAATTCTGGTACAGTGATCACCCGAGGTGAGGATATGGAGAAAGACGCCCAACGCATTCGCGGCATTGCCGTCGATACCGATGTCGCAAAGATCTCTGTGCTTGGCATCCCTGACCGCCCCGGCATTGCCCATGGGCTCTTCCAGCCACTTGCGGATGACAGCATCAACATTGACGTGATCGTCCAAAACATCAGCCACGACGGTATTACCGACATTTCGTTCACCGTGTCACGGGACGACCTCGCCAAGACGCTTGAGCTCGTGGAAGGCGCCTCCCAAACGCTTGGCGCAGCGGACGTGCTGTACTTTGCCAACTTGGCAAAAGTCTCAATTGTCGGCACCGGCATACAGAGCACCCCCGGCGTGGCGGCCCGCATGTTCGGCGCGCTGGCGGAGCCGTCCATCAATATCGAGAGCATTACAACGAGCGAGATCAGAATCACGTGCCTGGTGCACGAAGATGACGCCCAGCGGGCGGCCCAAGCCCTGCATCACGCATTTGAGCTAGACCAGCCGGAAGAGTAGACTTAAGGTACTGAGGGCACCCGTGAGCTTGGGCTAAGTGGGGTCGCTTTGGGCCGTGGACAAAGGTTGAAACGCAGATACGTCGCTGCGCAGGTGGCAATACGATGGTCGAAATGGTGATAGAAAGCGTAGGCAGAAATCCGGCTAACCCGACCCGGATGGTCGTGCTGCGCGAGAAAGACCAAGAGCGCTATCTCGTGATCGTGATTGGCATTGCCGAGGCCGATTCGATTGCCATCAAGCTGCACAAGCATTCCTTCTCGCGACCTTTGACGCACGATCTCCTCAGCAGCGTTATCGAGACACTCGGCGCTACCGTTGTGAGTATCCTCATTAACGATCTGGCAGACCGCACGTATTTCGCGCGCATCGTGCTCGACCACAACGGGCGGCACGTCGAAATCGACGCGCGGCCCAGTGACGCCATCGCCTTGGCGGTTCGCGTTGACGCGCCCATACTCGTTGCAGAGAGCGTGCTGGACGCAGCCAGCTTTACGCCAGCCAAGGAAGAACAGGGTGAAGGCGAGTCCGTTGAGGAAAGCACGCCGGATCCGGAACTTGAGGAACGGCTTGGCCTCTTCCGCGAGTTCATCAATTCTCTCGACGTAGACGACCTGGAAAAGCCAAAGAAGGATTGAGCGCTGCTGCGCGATGTCTCGAAACAGGGAACCACATTGAATACGCCCCGAGCCATTGTGCTGGTGGGGCGTTTTGCATCCCATAGCCGCGCTCAATCGAGATGGGAAAGACCGGTCCCCAGCACTGAGAGTCAACCAACCGACGTCCCAAGGCTGCCGCACGCACGTTCTTGTCCGGTCACTGCGTTGCTTAGGCTGTGATGTGCTTGCGAATTGCCCGCAGAGATTTACAGTCCTCCGCGAGCAGCCGGCGCAACGTGCTACCGGAATCGGAATCAGTCGTCGCCAGCGCGACGGCAGTGCGGAACTCGGCCGGGGAGAAAGCGCTTTGCGGCTCAGCCAGCAGCGCATCGCGTATGCGCATCCGCACCCCGTAGCGGTCAATAGTCTCGCCGTTGGGCAGCACCATCGGCGACGCGTAGACTCCCGTTGCCGCGATGAAGTCCTGCACGGTTTCCGGCACGGCGTACGCTTCCGCGGGGCTGCCGCCACCCTCGGCGTACGCCGTGCGCACGGCGGTTGAAGAGAGCGCGGGATCATGGTGCACGGGCAGCGTCGTCAGTGGCGCGATTCGCCCGGAGTACGCCAGATTCGTCTTCTCACTCAGCAAGGCAGCTAGCGCCTGGGCACCGTACGCGCCTCGTTCCGCAACCAAGAAGCGTGCGAGCGAAAAGAGCCTATCGAGGCTGGCCTCCCGATCCTCGTAGTAGCGCGGATTGAGTATCTGTTGGATTTTGTCGTAACCTACGACGAATACGAGCTCCTGATCAGGCGCGACGACTGTCGAGCGCAACGCTTCCGCCTGCTCCACGTACAGACCCCGGTTACAGAGCACCACGCCTACGCTCTGCTGCGATTCTGCAAGGGATTCGAGCATGCAGAGGCGGTCCTCCAGAAACGCGCCGGTGACATGTTCCTTATCAACCGTGTGGACTGCCAGCGACAGCCAGACTGCGCCTACGTCCGGCTGCTGCAACGCGCCGCCGCTAAGACTAAGATGGGCGAGAGTTATCGGGTTGAATGACCCGGCAATCACTGCCACATTGCTGCTCGGTTTCTCTTGCGGGAGCGAGACGTCTGTTGCCGTGGGCGTCCCAACTACGGGCGTTGGCGGCGCTACTATGCGCGCTTCAGGCGCTGGAGCGTCGGCAATTGCGGCAACGTGCGCGTGCCTGGCCCGCAACCGCTGTACGTCATAGATGCTGTTCTTCAACGCGCACACTCTTTCAAGACCCAGGCGAAGACGTAGCGGGAACTGCCCCCGGTAGCTTAGCCTCAACCGTAGCGCGGGGGCTTGTCCCCCGCCTCTGGGCACAACCAATGCCTACGTTACTTCGCCTTCAACATCGCGTTTCCCGCTGCCCCGTTCCATCCAAAAGGGTGAATACGCTCAAAGCGGGAACTGTCCCCGGTTGCTTAGTCTCAACCGCAGCGCGGGGGCTTTTCCCCGCTTCTTGGCACAACCAATGCCTACGTTACTTCGCCTTCAACATCGCGTTTCCCGCTGCCCCGTTCCATC
>JAPOQA010000064.1 GCA_026710945.1 Chloroflexota bacterium | reverse complement strand
TCTAGAGTGCTGAGGCAGTGAAAGTGTGTTGAGCAGGGACCCTAGATTCCGCGAACAGTGTTCGACGCTACGCTCGGAATGACAAGGCCTTGTAGCGCTTTCTACGGGAAAGCGAATTCTGTCAACGAATTACTCAACACTTATAGGAATGACAAGGGACTTTTCACAGTCGAAAGGGCGCATGCGAGCCTGTTGATGTGTGCGGGGACGGGCGGTATTTCTCGCGCGAGACTTGCTGTTTCATACGTTTGGCGGCAACTCATTTCCCATGGAAAGCATGAATTGATAGGAGCCGTCACGAGGAGTCTGTGCTATAATTATGGCGATGGATGGCTTAGAGAAAGCAAAGCTCGCAGTCGATATAATGGCCGAACACGGCGGTGCCGACATGGCTCTGCTCGACATTCGGCGTCAGACTGTTGTGGCCGATTTCTTTGTACTGTGTTCGGCGGATTCCACACCGCAATTGCGGGCAATTGTGGAGCATATTGAACAAGACTTGGACGCGCGGGGCGAATCCCCGCTGCGCAGCGAAGGCAAAGGTGAAGGTGGCTGGGTGGTACTGGACTACGGCGACGTGATGGTACACGTCTTCTCAAGCGATATGCGCGAGTACTACCATCTCGAGCGGCTGTGGTCGCAGGCCACGACGATACTGCGTGTGCAGTGACCCTGGGTGCGGCAGCGAATTAGGTAAGCCGCATGCGCGCGATGCCTGCCCTCACCGGAACGAAGGGGGTTGGAACTGTGATACGTATGAAACTTGCGGAAGAAGGCCAATTCGTTTGGGGTGTAGCGCTCGGAGCGTTTTGCGGCTTGCTGCTCGGTTCCGTCATCGGTACGTTGCTCGGTCACGATAGCGTCACCTATCTGCGCCGCATGACACAGCGCGTGCTAAACCGTGATGAGGACGTAAATTTCGAGATCTTCGTGCAGTAATCCACCACGGAAACCTGGCTTCTTATCCCACATTCGCCGCCTGCTCCACGACAGTTTGGCGCGGCGGCATCGCCACGGCCCGATACTGCCACAAATTTCTCTTGAGAAAACTAAAGACTGTTCGTTGAGAACTCCAAAGACCATTCGTGTAGAATACTAAAGACCGTTCGTCCTGAGCTTGTCGAAGGATGAACGGTCTGTCGCATTCACGCACATTGGCAGAACACAGCGAACGTCGTTCTCACCAAGGCAACCTCTACTGCGCTAACTCCACTACCGTCGCCCCGTCCCCGCCTTCCCGCGCCGGGGCGGTGCGGAAGCGGTGCACGAGCGGATGGCCGCGCAGCATGTCGTGAATGGCGGCGCGGAGCGCGCCGGTGCCCTTGCCGTGGATGATGCGCACGCTCTTCAGGCCGCTGTGGAGCGCCTGATCGAGATAACGGTCAACCGTCCCGATGCTCTCCTCGGCCCGATTGCCCCGGATGTCTATTTCGATCGGCACCAGCGGCGCGGCCGGCGCGATATCACGCTGTCTCGCTTCCTTTTCAGGCGCGGGCTGTTGAGCTTCTACCTGGGTAATCTCTTCCAGGGGCACGCGGGTCTTGATCTGGCCGACCTGCACCGCCACCAGGTCGCGCGTGTCCGGGGAAGCGAGCACCTGCCCCGGCATCTCCCACCCGCGCACGCGCACCGTGTCGCCCACGGCCAGGGACTGCGGCGTGGGCGCTTCACGCATTGCCCGCGCCCGAGACCGCATTTCCCGCTGCCGTTCGCGGGCTTGCCTGGCGGAGTGCTCCAGGAGCTTGCGGTTGGTATCCAGCGGCGTGGCGAAGACTTTCGCCTGGCGCGCCAGCGCCTGAATCTGCTCCAATAGTTCCCCGGCTTCCTGTGTTGCCTCGTCCCATGCCGCTGTCTTTTGCTCCGTTACTGTCTCCTCCATCTCCCGCACGCGTGCCGCCAACGCATCACGCTGTGTTTCCAGCGCGGTACGGTCTTGCGCGAGGTGCTCGCGCTCGGCCTTGAGTTGCTCCGTCTCGTCGCGCAGGGAGACCAACAACGCATCTACCGCCTGCTCCGTCGGACTAAACCGCACTTGTGCTTCCGCAGCGATCGCCGGATTCAGGCCGAGACGTCCGGCAATCTGCAGCGCATGGCTCGTGCCGGGCATGCCGATGGACAGCACGTACGTGGGCGCGAGCCGTTCCACGTCGAACTCCACGCTGGCGTTCTGCATAAACTCCTCCACGTGCGCCAGCGCTTTTACCGCCGAGTAGTGGCTGGTAGCCACCGTCGGCACGCGCTTATTGCGCAGAAAGAGGAGGATTGCTTGCGCCAATGCCGACCCTTCCTGGGGATCGGTGCCTGCGCCAAGCTCGTCGAAGAGCACGAGCGAACGCTCGTCGGCCTCGTCGAGTATGGGGATGATCTTAGAGAGATGTGACGAAAAGGTGGAGAGGCTCTGCTCGATGCTCTGCTCGTCGCCAATGTCGGCGTGCACCTGTCGAAACACCGCCAGGCGTGAGCCAAGCGCCACGGGCAAGTGCAGACCGCACTGCCCCATGAGCGTCAGCAACCCGACAGTCTTGAGCGCTACGGTCTTGCCGCCGGTGTTCGGGCCGGTAATGACGAGCACATAGAATGGCTGGGCACGCGCCCGGTGGGGGTCTTGTCCCAAGTAGACATCTATGGGCACCACCTCGCCCGTGAGCAGCGGGTGCTTGGCCTGACGAAAGGAGAAACGGTAGCCGGATACGACGGTCGGCTGCTCGGCCTTGATCGTCTCGGCGTAGCGCGCTTTCGCCAGAATGATATCTATGGCGGCCAAAGTCCCCACGTTGTCGGTGATTTCCTGCTGATAGACGCCGACCTCAGTCGAGAGCGAGCGCAGAATGCGGTCAACTTCCCGCTGTTCCTCGCGCTGGGCGCTGCGCCAGCGGTTGTTGATCTCCACCACGTCCAGCGGTTCTACGAAGACCGTCGCGCCGCTGGCGGACTCGTCGTGGACGATGCCTTTCACACGCCCGCGAAACTCGGCTTTTACCGGCAGGACGTAGCGGTCCGACCGCAGCGTGACGATGGGGTCCTGCAAATGTACGAGATATTCCGGCGTCCGCACGAGCGCCTGCATGCGGTCGAGCAGTTGGTTGTGGATCGCGCGCACGTCCAGGCGCAGCGAGCGCAGCAGCGGGCTGGCGCTATCCAGCACGTCGGCGTCCGGCCCAATCGCCTGCTCGATGGCGCCCTGCAAGGGGTCGCACTTCATGATCTCCCGCGCCAGTTGGCTGAGCAGCGGAAAGGCCTCGGTGCGCCGCACGAGCATCTCGCGCGTCATGCGCCCGCTGCGCACGGTGTCCGATACCGCCAGCAACGCGGACGCGTCCAGCACGCCGCCGCGGGCTGCGTAGTCCACCAGGCTGCGCACGTCATGGGCCGGCCCGATGGTGAAATTCGGATGCAAACGCAGGAGTTCCCGCGCTTCGGCGGTCTCCGTCAGCAGGCGCTCCACGGCCTCCGGCTCCGTGGCCGGTGTGAGCTCCTCCGCCAACGCCTTGCTGGCGGAAAAGTGCGCCTGCTCTTCAAGCAAAGCGCGGATTTTGGGAAATTCTAGGAGTTCAAGGGTTTTGAGGTTCATAGTGTAGCTAGGGTTACACCCCAACGAATATGTGACCGACAGCTTGCTTTACTCGGAGTCCATCTAGACGAGGCTCGCTTCAGTGAGGGTTGGCTACCAAACTGCTGTCAAGGAACTGCCTGATTTTCCCTTTTAGCTCGCTCTGATCCCTGACCCACTTGACTTCGCACTCCCATATCACCAACACGCCCCAGCCCATCCGTTGAAGCTCAGTCTGACTGTGTAAATCTCGCACTCGATTCCCTTCGAGTTTTGGCAGCCAATAATCTTGCCGCGACTTGGGTAACCGGGCAAGACGACACCTTGCGTGTCGGTGCCAAAAGCATCCGTGAACAAAGATAGCCTTACGCCGGGATATGAACGCCATGTCCGGGCGGCCAGGCAGATCCCGGCGGTGAAGCCGATAGCGATACCCCATAGCGTGCGTCAGTCTACGAATCACCAGTTCGGGCTTCATGTCCCTACTGCGAATGAGGGACATCCGCTCGCTACGCTGTTCTGGCGACAGGATGTCACCCATCAGAAATCGGTAAACAGGTGTTGAGATGGCGTCCAATCGCGAGCATAGCTGTCCGCCCTTTTGAGCCATTCACGGATCCGTTCACTCGGCGGATAGGACTTGCCCCAGTATTCGACAAAGAGTTCTTCTTCGAGACGCTGAATGGTGTCCTTCATAAGATCTTCTATGTCTTGCAATGCCCGTAGCACATAATTCCCGCCTCTTTGATCGTCCTTTCGCAGTGCCACGCTCCCTGCCGAAAATAGATCGCGAGCTTGTGGACAAAACACACCATGTCGTGTCAGCAAGTAAAGGGCCGCGCCATCATATTTGCCTCCCGGCCTAGATGGCCCGCATATTTGTGGACATAGAATAGCAGCCTCAGCCCGCAACTCTCTTTTCTCGTCTTGGGACAAGTGTCTATAGAGCCTCACTTCAATAGGTAATGCATGCTCCTGTTCCTCGCGGTTCTCCAGCCACCAGAGACGTTCTCCCGGCTTGAGTCGTCCTCTGGAATAAGCCCGCACATGACCCATTTTATCTTCTGGAGACAAGCCGCTAAACTCCTCGTAGGATAACCTCATTACTTCGAATAGAGGCTGGCCCTCATGGGTCATGTCAACAACAAATCGCGGTGCATGAGAGATACGGACATGCGTGACACAATCCTCATATCTAGCCCACTTGACCGCCGGCCATCCACCCATCTTGCCGAAGACCACATACACCTTCTCTACGGATTCATCCCGCATACCTTCAAATATGCTATTTCCAACTGCGAGCCAGGAATCTTTGTTGGTGTGTTTAACCTCAACGCCGAACCCGTTTACTGAAATGTCAGGGAAAGCGTGTGGGTGAAAGGATTCCTTTGCTTTCGCCCTAGTGTTTTCAACAGCATTCTCTAGAGCCGCGAGGACTTGCTTCTCAAAGCGTTTGGAATCTCGGTAATCTTCGGTGCCGCGTTGGACTGCCTCATTCAAAGCAGATACGGCTTCGGTCAGAACGCCTTCAAAGCATTCGGGCGTCATTAAGATAATTCCGCACAGCACAAGCCAGATGCCAAGCGAGAACTGGCGGAACCGCGTTTCCGATCTGGCGCTCGGTCTCGCGCAAGCCAAAAGGAAAAACAAACTCATCGGGGAAAGACTGTAGACGGGCTGCTTCTCTCATCGAGATTCGCCGATCAAGTTTGTAATGGAATTGGATGTTTCCATGACACTCTGCCCTGATCGTCGAGGATGGCTTGTGTTCAGTTAGTTTCCTACTACCTTGATCAGGACTAGCGTTCGCTAGACTCCATACATGACTAAAGTCTGTGTCTTTGGGCAAGTCCTCTAGGTCTCGTAGCACATCCCCAGCTGTGAGTCGCTGTGTTTCATCAAATACCCGGACGGGATGCATGAATGATTTCTCGCCCCTCACACCTATGATAAATATACGTTCTCGCATTTGGGGCACACCGTAATCCGCAGCAAGATAGAGACGATCTGACACTTGATATCCTTCAAGGGCAGAGAAGTCAGCCATCATCTCGCGATAAAAGTCTCGCCCATGAGACATGAGCAAACCCTTGACGTTTTCAGCCACGAAAACTTTTGGACGTGTCCGACGAATCACTTCCAACATCGCTTTGTAGAGAATTGTCCGCTTGCCACTTCCTGCGAGCCTCGAACCGTTAATGGAAACGTCCTGGCATGGAAAACCGCCGATCACAATATCAGCGGTTTCTGGCAAACTGTCGAGCACTTCCATAACATCTCCACAATTGATGTCATGGTTAAAGTTAAGAGAGTAGGTTTCGCAGGCCGCCGTACTTATGTCGTTCGCCCAATCAATTCTGAAGGGTAGCTCCTCGTAGTAGTGACCAGCAAAACGAAATCCACCAAGGAATCCGAGATCCATTCCGCCACATCCAGAGAAGAGACTCACAACACTCTGCGTGTGCAACGATGGAGTGTGGTCTATACTTGCGTTCACTTGGTCAAGAAGACCCGGCATATGTCTAACCGTGTATTCCATTTGCAACTCCAAAGTGAATGCAACTGCCCCCACTATTCGCCGAATGTTAGCGTATTCTTGCGATTTGGTCAAGAGAAGGTCAATGCCCGTATGTTCACACTATCATCTCGGCAAGTTTGCCACATAGGCGCTAAAGAGCGAGGTATCAGCTCGCTACCACTCTTCCTCCGAATTCCTCAGCAAGCCGTCGCGCAATTCGCGTTTCAGCACCTTGCCCATGGTGTTGCGGGGGAGTTCTTCCGCGAAGTGGACGTCGGACGGCACCTGGTAGTCCACGCTGCGTTCGCGGCAGAAATCTCGGATGTTGCGAGGCGTGGCCTCCGTGTCGGCGGCCGGGTCTTTCACCACCACGGCCACCACTTTTTCCCCGCGCAGGTCGTCGGGCAGGCCGAACACGGCGGATTCCTTCACGCCGGGGCAATCGTTGAGCACGCGCTCGACCATGGGCGGGTATACATTGAAGCCCTTGGTGATGATGAGGTCGACCTTTCTCCCGATGAGCGTCAAGTACCCTTGGTGATTCAAAAAACCTAGGTCGCCGGTGGCAAAGAAGCCCTCGTGGGCAAAGGCCTCAGTGGTGGCTTCCGGCCGGTTGAGATAGTGGTCGAAGATCACCGGGCCTTTCACGTGCACCTCGCCTACGGCGTGGCCGTCCTTGGTGGTGGAGCCGTCCTCGACCATGGTCATCTCGATGCCGTCCAGCGGCAGTCCCACCGAGCCCTGCACGCTGGGCTTGTCGATGGGCAGGCTGGCGATCACGTGGCTCTCGGTCATCCCATACCGGTTGATGAGTGGACTCTTTAGAATATCTTCCAGTTCCGGTAGCACTTCGGGACGAATTGGCGCGGAACCGCACGTAAACAGCCGCACGTGCGACCAGTTTTCCGCGTGAGTGCGAAACTCCGGCCGGTTCAAGAACTGGTAATACATGGGCGGAATGGCCATGAAGACCGTGGCGCGGTCGATGAAGTCCAACGTGCGCACCGGGTGAAACTGGTCGGCCATCAGCATGTGGGCGCCGGTGAGGAAGTTCACGTGGCTGGCGAACGAGAGGCCATGGATATGAAAGAACGGCAGCACATTCACGAGCACGTCGTCCGGCGTAAACGCCCAGCAGTCAGCCAGCGAACGCACCGCCGCGCCAAGATTGGCGTGGGTGTGCACCACGCCCTTGGGCTGGCCGGTGGTGCCAGACGAGTAGAGCAGCAGCGCCCAGTCCGCTGCGGTGGAATCCGGCAAAGAGACCGTGGCTTGCGGCTCTAACGCCAGGAATTCATCGGCATGCAGCACGCCTTTGAGCGCGGTCTCCGCATCGTCCACCAGCGCCTGCAGCACCGGCAATTCGGCGTCACCGCCCACCGCGAGCACCGCACCGCTATCCCGGGCGTAGTACGCCATTTCGCGCGGCGTAAACTTTGAATTCAGCGGCAGCGAGACACCGCCCGCCCGGATCGCGCCCAGGTGCGCCAGCAGCAGCGCGCGCTTGTCCGCCGTGTAGAGGATCACCCGCTGGCCCGACCGCAGGCCCTGCTTTTGCAGGTACAGCGCCGCCGCGCGGGTGCGCGCGTCCAGCTCGGCATACGTCCACGTCGCGTCCTGATACGTCAGCGCCGGCCGCTGCGCAAACTGATCGAACGCCGTTTCAAGCTGGTCGCGAAACGGTTGAAAGGTCGTGGTTGTTTCTGACTTCACTGCCAAGAGTGCACTTCTCCAGCGGGAGTAGCATTGAGATTCGTAGTCCCTGCGGAGACTTTCGCACAATCCGTCATTCCGGCGCAAGCCGGATTTCAGAGTGGCCGGGCTCAATTGATCTATTTCTGACCCTCTAAATGTCTTCCACTCCTCATTTCGATTTTCCCATACAGAGTGGAAGAGGTTGCGTAAAGGAACCTCGAAGCATTAAATGCGGCTTTTCGGTCCTTACTTCAGATAAGCCGGGGACAGACGCCGGTGAGCGGACAATTGACGCAGTCGGGATTCGTCCTATGGCACCACCGCTGGCCAATATCCCAAGACGGCCAATCAAGCTCCGCTGGGTAATGCGGGGCGAGGCGCCGCGTGGCGCATATCGCGAGGCCCTCATCTTCGCTCTCGATCAGTCCGCTGCGATTCAACACGCGCAGGACGTGAACATCGGGTTTGATGTCAATCTCGTGTTCCTGCCCTCGAAAGAAACCATACTGGTCGCGGAGCAGTAGCACTACCATAGCGGCAAGGCCTGGTCCCACACCATAGATTCCTTGGAGTCGTTGTCGGACAACGCACGGAGTAGTGTCCGTCCAGATGGCGGAGGCAATCCCGCCAAACTCCTCAACCAGGGCGGCGGTCTCTCTCAACGTGCGCACGCTTTTGTTGGGATATCTGGGCCCCACGGGGAGGCTTTTGAAGAGGGACTCTATTTCACCGTTTGTGGCCGAGGAAAGTCTAGCTGATTCAAGCATACCCTGTTGATTGATGTGGTATGGGATTTCCCACGCTCTACGCCAAGGTATTCCGCGTTGGAATACGCACCCAACGAGGAAAGCGAAAGGGTCAGAGTCGATTAGGTCGGCCACATCTTGCGGCAACTCTTCGGTATCAGGCTTGCGGTGAGCGCTACGGTGCTCTTTGAGCGCTTTGACAATGGCGTCTTCCATAGGACTCCTCACCCGTATCCTGCAGTCAGCGGAACTTCGGCCACGCAACTTGCTCGTCTTGTCGTCGGCGAGCGAGCGGAGTTGCCATCCTCATTGCTTCTCAAGCTACGCAATCACCTATTCGCTGGCGCAACTCCGCTATCAAATACCCCGAGAAGTCCTATGAACTTCACCGCAGGTCCCAGCCGGGAATCACTGCCGCCTGTCGCACCCACTCCGCAAACTGTTCCTCGTCGAAAGCATCCTCGTAGATGTCGATCCAGCGCGCGTCCGGGTCTTTGCCCGAGCCCGGCGGCAGGGGCCGCAACGCCGCGCCTTGAAAGAAGGTCACCTTTACGTAGCGGGTAAAGACGTGGACATTCAGAAACCAGCCCATGCCCTCCACGCCATAGAAGGGCGAGTTCCAGCGCACGCACTTTTGCACGTTCGGCACCTCGCGTTCGATGACCGAGTCGAGGCGACGACCCAGGTCGCTCTTCCAGCCCGGCATATACGCAATGTACTTCTGCACGGGGGCGTCACCGTCGGCCTTGGCGATTTGCGGATTGCCGCCGGAAAGCAGGACTACCTTGCCGTCAGCGGACCTGGGTAACGACTTCTTGGCGGCTTTCTTGGGCTCACTGGACGACTTGCCGGCCATTGCATTAACTCCAATTCGCGCTTGGCCAGTTCGTTTTAGGTGGGAGGGAACCCCAATTCTGTCACTTGCATTTCGCCTGGGTGTGGACTCGCCTAGGTAGCTACGCATTCATTAGCAACCCTGGCCTTGAGCGGCTGCTCACTCTCCGCTCTCCATAATCCTTTGCCCGGAGCGGGGATTCAACCCCCGCCGTGACAGCCTATGCCGACTGCTCGAATGCGATAGCGAAGGATGTGTCAAAGAGAGCTGTATTCGCAATCGGACGTTCGTCCACTTCAATGCGCAAGCTGTGCAATCACCTTATTCGGATCGGTCGGCGGTCGCTGCTGCGGCGGGGCGTCGTAGCGGTCGACTTGATACCAGCCGGAGGCGAAGATCAAGCCGTCATGTTTGACTACCCACGCGTGCTTCGTCTCGAGCAGGTTGTCTCTGGCCGGATTTTCATAGACATAGCTCACCCAGCTTCCCTGTTCGGTGGCGGCGAGCATGTCTGTGCCGAAGTCGTAGCCATTGGCGTCGACGCCTAAGGGTTTCTTGACAAACAAGCCGACGTTATCCGGAATAGCGGAATGCGCCAGCACTTCACCGTCTTCCCCGATGATGAACATGTACCACTCGCCGTCCACGCTTTCCGGATTGTTGAAGTGCGCGAGCGTGGCTTCGCGCCCGTCGGCGTCGTAGCGCCGTATCGCCTCCGCCACGAAAGCCTGGGTGTAAAGGCCGGGCTCTGCCTCCCGGGAGATCTCATCCAAGCTTGGCAGAGAGGCGAGCGGCGACTGCGATGCTGCCGGTTGCGTAGCCGTCGATGCCGTATCGCACGCGACCAGCGCTATCGCCGCCAAGATGACTACGATACCCGTGACTATTCGTCCGACCATCCGGCGACTCCTTTGTCCCCCGTTGACTGAAACACTTGCTGCTGGCTCACTTCATTACAGTATAGCACCGCATACCGGGTGACCCTTGCCGCCGTGGGAGCCGAGCCCAAGCCCGTACGCAGACGCAGGCATTGTGCTTTTGCGCGCCCGCTAGGTTGCTCAAAGGGGAGCGTCTACGTGGGCAATGCGGTGTCGGCAGCCGGACCACCGACGTAGGGCCGCGGTGGGGGACACGCCAGCTCGCTTGCGGATCGACCACACAATAGTCAGTGCGCTCGCGCGTTTACGGCGCGTCCAGCACGAAGGTGAACTGGGCCTCTTTGCCGTTCGCCGCATCCGCCAGCTTCACGAGCAGGGCGGGATCGAAGATGCCGTCGCCCTGGTTGCCGGATTCCCCCGGAAAGTAGATCTGGGTGGTAAGGATAGGCTGGTTCGGGGCTTGCACGCGCACGTGAATGTGGCGCGTGCGACCGGGATAGACGCCGGGGACGATGGTTTCCAGCGTAAAGCGTCCCGCGTCATCGGCAAATTGGTGGCCGCGAAAGGTATAGCCCTCGTTATCGTATTCACCTGCGTCGTTGGTGTGCCAGAAGTCGAGCAGCGCGCCCGCAAGCGGCGTGCACTGCGTGGAGAGCACCTGGCCTGAGAGCAGCAGCCGGGTACCGGCAAAGCCGGATTCCAACAGCGAGGTCCGTAGGGGCGTGTTGGGTGTGTAGAACGGGCCTGCAGTCTGGGGTGGCGTGGGATCGTCGTCATCTTCACATGCCGGTGTGGCAGGCAATTCTGTTGCAGCGGCGGACTGTGTGACAGCCGTCGACTGCTCAGCAGGCGGCCGCGCTTGTGCCGGTGCGGCAGGCGTCGGGGCGTCATCGGCCCCTTGCGATAGGGTCGGTCGCTCTTCCGTATTATTCCGTCCCTGGCCGCTACATGCTGCCAGCACCGCCGCCAACGGTATGAGGAGCGCTCTCCGTCGGAGAAAGTGGCGAGATAATTTCATCATCGTTTGTGAATCCAAGCGCATTCCTCCACTACGATTGTAGAGTATCTATGTGTTCACTCTAAAACTATCTTGGGATTGTTGCCAGATTGTGAATTTGTGTGAGTGTCCACTCTATTTTGTTACCTATTGTCTACGTCGATGCTTCGACGGGTACGCACTCACCAACCGGCCCGCATGAAGCGTCTGCATCTGCATGGTTGGCTGCGCTTGCGCGGATCTCTTGCTATACTGCACTCGGCGCTTGACCTGCATTATCTGGCTCGATAGCTTGCCCGCATTCCCGAAGGCCAATAGGGCTTCGGGAGAGGCGAGTAGCGCGATAACACTTACGGGAGCACGCAGACTATGACTCGTGAAGAAGGCATGGAACTCGTCCACGAATTACTCAAGAACAGGAATCTCGTGAAGCACTGCTTGGCGGTGGAGGCCTGCATGCGCGAGTTGGCGCGGCACTTCGGCGAAGACGAAGACCTGTGGGGTCTGGCGGGCTTGATGCACGACGCCGACTACGAAGCTACGGAAAAGGACCCGGCCCAGCATACGCTGCTGATGGCAAAATTGCTGGAGGAGCGCAACTGCGATCCCCGCGTGATCCATGCCGTTCAAGCTCACAGCGACGAACACGGCGTGCCCCGCGAAAGCCTGATGGATAAGGCCCTCTACGCCTGCGACAACCTCTCCGGCCTCATCATCGCCTGCGCGCTGGTGCGTCCCGACAAGAAACTCGCCTCGGTCACGCCCAAATTCGTGATGCGCAAGTACAAGGAGAAGGCGTTCGCCGCCTCCGCCAAGCGCGAGGAGATCGAGACCTGCAGCGGCATCGGCTTTACGCTGCCGGACTTTGCTGCCATCAACCTGACGGCACTGCAGGGAATTTCCGACGAATTGGGGCTTTGAAAGCGTCTGTGGCGGAGGCGGCGAACATTGCCTCCGTTGAATGGCAACGGTGTGGCCAGCACCTCTCCCAAGATGATCTGCAGCAGGCGCAGTGAAGAGCGGGGGACAAGCCCCCGCGCTACAAAGAGCCGGCTTCAACTTGTCGCCAAGATGTGCGACGAACTGCCCTGGTAGCGCAGGTTTGTAACCTGCGTCCCCAGGCCATGAATTGTATGGTGAAGAAGGCCCACAGATGAGCAAGGGTGAGAGGCCAGCGCAAGAGGCGCATCGTCCGTCATTCCCGCGCACGCTCGCCCCCGTGCGGGGGCGCGGATTCCAACTGCTCCGTATATCCCCTGTAACCCGCGCCTCTTGGCAAACGCCAATGAGCGGGGGACAAGCCCCCGCGCTACAGCCTGACAGTAAGGTTCACGGCCGAGACTGCATCACCCAGGCCCACGCGCTTAGCATGAAGACCACACGAGGCCGCGTGTGCCCGGCGGCTAGAACGGCAGTTCTGTCCCGATCCCCTGTGCCTCCGCTTTGCGCAGCACATGTACGGCGGCATAGAGATCTTCCGCGGCGATGCCCTGGGACTCGTAGACCGTAATCGCGTCGGCAGGGCGATCAACCGGGTGCCGTCCCGCCACCACCTGGCCGATCTCGATCACGTCCTCCCACTGCACGATGCCCGGGTCTACTGCCGCCAGCAGGTCGCCGCACTCGATCTTGGCGCCCTCGAGCGAATCGGTGGTGACGAGCCATGCGCGCCGGAAGACATCAGCATCCACTTCCTGCTCCGTGAGCATATTGTTGCCGGCAGCGTTCACGTGGACGCCGGGTTTGAGCCACGCGCCTGCCAGCACCGGTTGTTTGCTGGCGGTAATGGCCGCCACCACGTCGGCGGGCTCGACGGCCTCTTGTGCGCTGCTCGCCGCCGTCACCGGAATGCCCAGTGTGTCCGCCATTTCCGCCGCAAAGGCCTCACGCCGCTCCGCTTTCCGGCTGTACACGCGCACTTGCGTGATTGGCCGCACCGCGCAGATCGCCTGGATTTGTGTTGGCGATTGCTTGCCCGTGCCGAGCACGCCCAGCACCGTCGCATTGGGATTTGCCAGGTACTTGGTCGCAATGCCGCTGGCAGCCCCCGTGCGGATCGCGCCCAGCAGTCCGGCTTCCAGCACGGCAAGCGTCCGGCCGTCTTCCGTGCTGTAGAGCGTGACCAGGAATTTTGCGCCCTGCCGCGTGGTGGTATAGACCTTGTGCCCAAAGACGCCGAGCCCCCTGTCGCCGGCGGACATCACGTGCATCATGCCGCCGGGCATGCGGATGCGGCGGCGCGGCTGGTTGCGCGCTTGCCCTGTGCCGAGCGCGTGAAAACAGGCCTCCACCTGTTCCAGCGCTTCATCCATTGGCAGGAGTTGCCGCACGTCTTCTTCCGTAAGAAACCGAGCCATCGATAGGTCTCCCCTTGTTCTCTGACATTTGATGCGCCTGTATTGGCGAGAGTCACGCACATACCGTGCCGGCGCCGGTACCGACGCATTGCCAGCATGGTACCACGCTTGAAATCCGATAGGCGTTCCGGCTAAGCCGACCCCACATTTCAATTCTGCGCAACGTCTGTGTAGGGCGCGCCTCAATTGACGCTGCTGTGAGCGGCTTCGTATAATGCAAGGGAGTCACGCGTGCCGCAAAGCAGCGTGGCTGGGGCCCATAGCTCAGTGGTTAGAGCTGCTCCCTCATAAGGAGAAGGTCCCTGGTTCGAATCCAGGTGGGCCCACTTGTTTGCGTCTGCCGCCGTGGTACCGCTAGATGGCATCCGTCTTTGCCGGTATTCGCAGCGGTGATTTGGCACCTTTCTAACGTAGTCCACTCGCAAGTCCAAGCTCCGGGTTTGCGCCCTCTTCATTAGGATGAGGGCTGTGTCCAGGGCAACTCTCTCTGAGGGAGAGAGCTATGTTCAGGGAAAACCCTTCTCCTTGAGGGAGAGGGCTAAGGCCAGGGATTACCCCCTCTCCTTGAGGGAGAGGGCCGGGGTGAGGGTGAATCGACAGGACGTCATTATGATGCAGAGGTACAAAGCAGGCGCAGGCACGATTTGGCGGGGTAGCTCAAAGGCAGAGCGGGGGACTCATAAGCCCTAGGTTGTGAGTTCGAGTCTCACCCCCGCCACCACACAACGCAAAAGCATCTGGTCAGCACGCTGCACTCCAGCGTGCTTTTGCGTTTTGAGTGAAAGGTGCAGCAAAGAGAACGTGTTAATGTGTCCGGAGGTAAACCTATGGTCAAAGAACCGAACCCTTCGCCAAAGAGGCGCAGAGCGTTGCAAGCTCAGTCCGCGCGCAAGCGCGCCGCATTTGGCCGCTCCCAGGACCCGGCAGACTCGTTCAAGCTCCTGAATGCGGTCAAGCCGCCCCCGCCTCCACCCCCGCCGCCGAAGAAAAAGTAACCCCACCTGGGCGCAGACAGGGGGGCGCATGAGCAGGAGTCCGGTCATAACGCCGGCGCTGTTCGTCCCACAAGGCGTATGACGCTATAATGGCTTCATGTGAAGAATATGATGGAGGCCAAAATGGATGTTAGAGAAGCGGTAAAGACAGCGAAGCAACACCTCTTGGAACTCTTCAATGGTGAGCCAATCAGCTACGTCGGTCTTGAGGAGGCCGATTTTCTTGATGAGGATCAGGAGTGGGTGATCACCCTCAGCTTCGCGCGAATCTGGGAAACAACTCCCCTACCGACAGGAGACAGTGGGAAGCTTCCAAAAGATCGACATTACAAGGTATTTCGGATTGACGATAATTATGGGCGCGTAAAGTCAGTCATGGATCGTGATTAGAGAGTTACTGAGTGACCGAATGGCCATAGAGGGATATTTCATCGATTCAAACCTACTCTTGCTTTTTGTCGCGGGCAGAGCTAGTAGAAACATTATCGCCAAGCATAGGCGGTTGCAAGCGTACACAGTAGATGACTACGAAATCCTGCTGGACCTACTTGACCGAGTGGAGCAAGTTTTCGTAACGCCGCATACGCTCACCGAGACCTCTAACCTTCTCGCGCAACATGGGAAACCTGAAAGATCCCGTTTATTCCTTCAACTTAGGCGCCTGATCCGTGATAGCAAGGAAGTGGTCGTTGCCGGCACCGATGCTTCCAATAATCGTGCGTTCAGGCAACTCGGCATCACCGATGCCGCACTACTGGAAGTCATTTCGGAAAAGACTCCACTTCTTACCGTGGACCTAGACTTGTACATGGAAGCGGCAAGGAAAGAACCGAATTCGGCGATCAATTTCAACTATCTACGGGAATTCTGATGAAAATAAACGGCCTTTGCGCTCTCCCGCCATTTCGCCGAGACGCGGTGTCAAATATGGCATAAGCGCCTATGCCTCGTCGTCGAGCGGCTTGCCACGCCACACTAGCAGCTTGCCAGAAATGTAGTCAACGGCGTCTATCAGTTGTGGTGGGTTGCCGGGATCTGCACACGCTTCATCCAATTGCTTCTGTGTCAGCATCTCAGCATTCTGGATGTTCGCGCCAGACAGGTCCGCCTCTTGAAGGTTAGTAACTAAGAAGCCTGCGCCAAATAAGTTTGCACCCCGAAGCTTGGCACCAGACAGATCGGCAAAAGACAGTTTTGCCACCACAAGCTTCGCCCTCGACAGTTTCGCCTTGGACAATTTCACACCACTTAGGTTAGCACCGACTAAGGTTGCGCCTTGGAGCTTTGAGTCACGCAGGTCTATGCCTCGTAGGTCCGTGCCGTATAGATCTACGCCGCGAAGGTCTGCGCCAGAAAGACTTGCAAATCGGAGTTGGAGATCTTGAAAGCTCTCCTCGGGAGTATCCATTTCTAGGAGGGGACCACGGTATGAGGTCAGTTTAAACTCCGATTTCTGTTCAAGTGCAATGTTCTTCTTACTGCGCACACGGATCGCCTCCATGATCGCTTTGACGTCTTCTGGCAACTGTGGTCTTTTGTCTCCCCGAGTTTCCTCAGTGTCTGACTTGGTCCTCATCAGTTCCTCTTTGGTTTCGGAGCCATTATACATAGTGGGACTACGCACGAAAGCGCAGAATAGCCGCATGATCTGGATGTGGTATTGCTCCGGATGTTCCTCCGCCAGGCGTTGCAGCGCGTAGATACCGCCCAAGCGTACCGAGAGGACCTCGTTGCCGAGCATCTCCGCGCCTTTCTGATAGCGGTCATTCAACAGGTCTTGTTGCGCCGTTTTGGCCTGTCGCTGGGCCACGATGCTGCGCCACACGGCAAGTGGAACCGCGATTGCCCCCGCAATCAACAACCCGACATTGCGGAGAGTTGTAGAGTTGGATTCTAGTCTTTCCTGCCCGCCTAGTGTGGTGCCCAGCCAAGTCCAGAGATCGTTGCTAATCCAGCCCCAGAACACAACGGTAGCGACTACGGCAACGGCTACCAAGACAAGCAGAATAACCCAGCCAAGCCAAACCTTGATGTGTATGCGGTCACGGCGGAGTCGTCGACGCAAATTAGCCGTGGTCTGGCGAGGATGAAGTAACCAGTCAAAGGGGTTCATCGGGGCTTTCAGTGGCTATGAACATTTACTTGAGGACAGTGTATGCCACGAAACCTACATTGACTACAGTGGCTACTACCACAACGATTGTCAGCCAGAGGATATATCGTGTGAACTGCTCTATATTTGCAGCGATGCGTGACTGTTCTCTATATCGCAATTCATCTAGGTAGTACTGAATCCCAACGACCGTATTCCTCGCTTGCTCATCGTGCTGAGCAATGAGTTCGTCTTCGGATAGCGCCCTCAAATCAGCTAGACTTCGTGCCATACCCATGCGTGTCAGCCTCCCTATCCTTGACTATAGGTATGATTCTCTTTGTAAGCAGCAGTATAGCCCCGATGCGTCTGGCGGTGTCGGTGAAGTGTTGCACCTCTTCCGGCTTGAGGGGGCGGCCTAGGACCGTTTGTTCGCGGTAGGAGAGCCATTTCTTGAGGACTTGGTAGCCGCCGAGTTTGTAGTGCCAGACGTTGGCGGGGACGTTGCGCCAGTAGGCGCGGTCGTTGAGGTAGATGTCGTAGGTGGTCTCGCCGAGGACGGACGCGGCTGAGACGGATTCCGGGGCGCGGTTAGTGGTCTCTCCCTGTCGCAGTGGTTTGGGCTGGCTGGGGAGCTCTGGATTCCGGCTTGCGCCGGAATGACGGGAAGGCAGGGCGTCGCATTCGGCAGGGGTGTAGGCGCGCTCGATTGCTTTGCCCTGGCCGGGCATGACGGCTTCGCCGCTGCCATAGTGCCCCCAGCCGGCGGTGAGGCCGAAGTCGTCGCCGGTCATGTTGCGGTCGTCGGTGGTGGCGGGCTGGGCGATGGCGACTATCTCAGGCCGCAGGTCGCTTGTGGTGACGCCGGGCACGGGGGTGTCGGAGTCGAGGAGGTGGGCCAGTTGCCGGCCCCGGGCGGCGGAGGCGGCCAAGATGTCCGCCGCATCGGAGGCCGGATGGATTCCGCGCCCCGGCACGGGGCGAGTTTTCACGGGAACGACGGAGTGGTCCGCGGCAGGCGCATCCGTATGTAGCGCGACCGTAGGGGCGGTTCGCGAACCGCCCCTACCAGCGGGGGACGAGGCGGATAACTCAGGCCAGCCGGGCAACGGGATACGCGGCCACTCCATGCGCAGAGCGCCGGCGTTGGCTTCTCGGTAACTGGGATCGTGGAGCACGGCGAGCGTGTGGTAGAAGAGGTCTTCCACGCCCAGGCCGAGACGGTCGAGGTAGCGTTGCGCGGCGGGCGAGAGATTGGGAATACGCTGTACGCCGGTTTCATCAGCACCCAAGCCGGTGTCGCGGAGCCAAGCGGGAAACATGCTGGTGCCCCGCTCGATCATGTGCATGGAGCAAATGGGCCGAGTAAACCAAGCTTGGGGCTGCGTCTCGCCTTTTCGTAGATGCTGTGCCGATGAGAGCCACACATTCCCCTCGAACACATGCGGCATATATTCAGCACGAGGACGATTGAGCAGACCACTGTCCGATTCCCAGTAGAGCCAGCGAACATCAAACGGACGATAGGCAAATTTCACGAAGCCTGCCTCGCTGGGGCCACCACGATTGAGCAGTATGTCACGCTTTGACCTGCCATCAAAGTGTTGCACAGTTTGCATGATAGAAGGAAAACGCCCTGCGATCTCCTCATGGCCGAGTTTCGCATTGAAGTAATCTGCGATACGCGCTTTCAGCCGACCAAGATCAACCTCAACCAGAAACGGATCATGGCCAGTCTGCACTCCCGGAAACGAGGCCGGGAAGAGATCGGGCAGCGCGGGCCAGTCGAACCAGTCTTGGCTTACCGCCGTAGGCGCGAAAGGCAGGCCCAGCGGCAGGAGCGGCGAGGCGGATTCATATAGCGCCTCCGGTTCCGTTTCCGCTGTTTCTAATAGTGCCGTGCGCTTGGCCTGGCCCCAGAGGTGGCGGAAGGCTACGTGCTCGGTCGGAGTGTGGTCGGCCTTGCGCACCAGAGTCGTGATGGCGGTGCCGACCTGGATGCCGACCGGGTCCTCCGGCGTGGAGAAGATGCTGGGATCGGGCGCGCCATCCGGCGTCGTCTTGCCGGTCTTGTACTTATCGCCGTTCAGGCAGTCGATGCGAATGGTGTCGAACGCCTCCAGGTAGCGTTCTCTCATGCCGGTGAAGGAGAGGCCTTCGAGCCAAGAGTAATTGGAGATGAAGCAGACGATGCCTTGGCCGGTCTTCTCGGCGATGCGGCGTTCGGCCATGCGGAAGAAACGGACGTAGAGGTCGTTCAGCCCCTGGCCTTCGGGACGGCGCACGCGCTTCGTGGTGCGATAGGCCTCCGAGAGTTCGCGTTCCTCGTCCACCGCCATGCCCGCATAGCCGTTGTAGGGCGGATTGCCGAGCACCACCAGAATAGGCGCGTCCTGCTTCACCCGGTCGGCGCGCTCGCGCTCTTGCTCCAATTCGGGAAAGGGCAGCGGCTTCTGCGTCTTCGGCTCCCAGCCAGTGAGAGCATTGGTGAGGAACATACCGGCGCGTTCGGCCTCGCCGTCCGCAGACGGCGCGTCTTCTGCTAACGGCGCATCGAGGGACTGCAAAGTAAGCCCGACCTGGAGGTGGGCCACCACGAACGGCGCGGGCATGATCTCGAAGCCGAAGACCCGCTCCATGGCCGCCCGCTTCACCTGCGCACCGGTGAGCACGCCCGTACCCCGGCTTTGGAGATTCTCCGCGATGCGACGCAGCGTCTCCGCCAGATACGCGCCGGTACCGCAGCAGGGATCGAGCACGTAGACTCTTTCGTCCGCCAATCCGTCCTCGATGCCGAGATCGTCCTTCAGCGCCTTATCCACCCGCGCCACCATGTAGCGCACCACCTCTACGGGTGTATACCAGACGCCCAGTTGCTTACGCAGCACGGGATCGAAAGCCTCCAGGAACGGCTCGTAGAAGTAGGGAACCGCCTCGCCTTCGCTGAAACTGGCGAAGAAGGCTTCCTTGTCCACCCGGTCAAGTGCGGCGGCGGTCCAGTTGAGCACTTCGACCAATCCCAGCGTTTGCAGACGGGCAGGATCGGAGAGCTGCTGAAAGAGCGCCCGCAATACCGGCGCGCGCAAGTGCCAGACAGCGGTACGCCATTCAAATGCGCCGGCAGGCGGCGGCAACTGACGCGACCACAGCACCCAAGCGGAAAAGACGCCGTAGAAGAGGGTCTGCACGAGGGTTGACCGGAAGAACGCGGCGCCCTTTGCGCCCTCGAAACGGACGCCAAGCGCTTCTTCCAGTGCATTGCGTACTGCCGTCAGCGACGGCGCATCACCCGACGCTTCAACCCGTGCCAGTCCGTCGCGGGCGTAAGAAGCGAGCAGCCAGGCCAGGTCCCGCGGCTCGGCCAGCACCGCCCGGTGTGAAAGCGCCCGGCAGAGGTACTCGCCCAATCCCGCGCCAACCTCACGGGCAAAGGAGTGTGGCGTCTGCAGCCTCTCTGCAAACTCCTCGGCGCTAGCCGCGAGACGAAAGGTCTCCAACTTGGCGGGACGGCCCTGCGCATCTTCCCCCAGCAGCACGAAATCGCGGCAATTGGTCACCAACACGAGCCGGTAGCGCTCCCAATAACGGCTTACCTGGGCGCTCTCGGCGGTGAGCCAGGCGTCGTCGCTCAGGGGCTTGACCTCGACCACGCCGCGTTCGGGCACATCGCTCTTGCTTGCTTTCAAGCCCGCTTTCGAGCGCGAGCCGGATGAGCGACGCTTAACATAGATGCCGAAGTCAGGATGCCCTGCGCCCTGCTCAGCCATATCGCTCACGCAGAATACCTTGGGCTTAAGGGTGTCACCAATGGCATTCAATAGGGTAGACAGCGGCGGGTAAAGCGAGCGCTCGTCAGTCGCGCCGCCGGAGTCACGAATCCGTCGCAAGTCTGCAAGGTAGGATTCAACTGCCGTGGTGAGTTTGCTTGCGGTCATGTTCTTTGATCGGATGTTCAATAGGCCCATTTAGTTTGGAATCGACGCTCAGAGACATTGTACAGCGAAGTCCAATTGTGCTGCCCGTACGAGCAGTCTGTGAGAAACCAACCGTCACTTTGCATGATGCGGTTCTTGCTAGAGGCGGGTCTATCAGCATACTTGACGAGCGTGTGGGAGCGTGTACACTAAGGTCTTAACAGTCATAGCTGTAGCGATCTCTCGTGGAGGGGGATTACGGTGCACGAATTGCTGGCGAGAGACGCTGCAAGAGGGATAGTTATGTAAGGGAGGAGTTACGGTGTTTAGATCAATGTGGATCAGGGCGGCCGTTTTCTTGGTCGCTATTCTCGCGGCGGTGGCGCTGGCGTCGTGCGCGCAGGAGCCTCCTGCTGCCGAGCCGGAAGCGGCGGTGGCTGAGGAGGCCGTGGAAGCGCCTGAGGAGATGGCACCGCAGGTCTACCGCATGGGCATCTTCGAGGAGCCCATTTCGCGCAATTACTGGAACTACTACGGCGGCCCCGGCGGCTCAGTCTGGACGCAGTACGTCCTGGGCGGCTGGACCAGTACGCTGTATGGCTATTCGGACCAGACTTTCGAGTGGGTCCCCGGCTTGGCGGCTGACTTCCCGACGGACTTGGCGAAAGAGACCGTCGACGGCACAGAATTCTGGACCACCGAGGTGCCCATACGACCGGGCATCATGTGGAGCGACGGCGAGGAACTCACGGCAGACGACATCATCTTCACCGCGCACACCGTGCTCGATTTGGGCATTAGCGGCAACTTTGGCGCAGTGGTGGACCCGGCCTTCCTCGATCGCATCGAAGCCATCGACAGCCATCGGATCAAGGTCTTCTTCAAAGCAACCGATGCCGAGGGCAATCCGCAGACACCCGGCCTGAGCGTGTGGCAATTCGGCCTCGCTTTCATGCCGATTATGCCGGAGCACTACTGGGCTCCCGTGGTTGAAGAGGCCAAGAAGGCCGGCGAGCCGGAAGCGCAGATCGAGGCGCTCATGGCGCACGTGCCCGAGAACGATCCCACCCTGGGCGGCTTCACGTTCGGCAAGTGGGAACCGGGCGCATTCTTCGAGAATTCCCGGGCCGACAATTACTACGCCACCGGCTCCGTTATCACACGGTACGCCAGCGGCGTCTTGCAGGAGGTCAACGAGCGGCTGGGCTACACCGCCACGTACTTCGGTGAGGCCGGCGGTGACAAGGAGCTGGAGTATACGGTCGGTCCGCACGTGGAATCCACGCTTTTCAGCATCTATGGCAACCAGGATGCCGCCATTTTGGCCCTGACCAAGGGCGACATCGATTATGTCTTCAACCCCCTGGGGCTGGAGAAGGGTTTCCGCGAGCGCATCCAAGCGGCGGGCGACCTGGAAATCGTCAGCAACCTGGATAACGGCATGTTCTACCTGGGGTTCAACGTGCGCAAGGAGCCTATGAGCATCCGCGAATTCCGGCAAGCGGTGGCGATCATGATCGATAAGGAGTTCGTCACCCAGACCGTGCTGCAGGGCGCGGCCATACCTGCGTACTCCATGGTGCCGTCCGGCAACGCGGCGTGGTTCAACGCCGATACGCCCAGCCTCGGCCAAGGCCTGGACAGAAGCGAGCGGCTGCAGCAGGCCGTGGAACTGCTCAAGAGCGCCGGCTTTACCTATGAGGAAGAGCCGGAGATGAGCGAAGACGGCAACTTCGTCGCCAAGGCGGGCAAAGGCCTGAAAATGCCCGACGGTTCCGACGTACCGGCTTTGACAATCATCGCTCCGAGCGCCGGATATGACCCGCTGCGGGCCACGTTCGCCATCTGGATCGAGCGTTGGTTGACCGACATCGGCATTCCGGTGCGCGCCAACCTGACCGGTTTCAACGTCATCGTGGGCGTGCTCTTCAGCGAGACCGTGGGCGATGATCTGGACATGTGGATTCTGGGCTGGAGCTTGAGCCTCTTCCCAGACTACCTGGAAACCTTCTTCAACGGCCGCCACGCGCCGGAGAACGAGGGTGGTTACAACTGGGGCGGTTACGCCAACGAGGATTACGACTCAATCTCGTTTAGCCTGCTCTCTGAGACTACCATCGAGGGCGCGCGTGATAAGGTCTTCCAGTTGCAAGAATTCCTTGCCGAAGACCTGCCCTACGTGACGCTGTTCACCATTCCCAAGCTGGACTCGTATCGGCCTGCCAGTATCCAGTTCCCCTACACGGAGGTGCTGGGTGGCATTGAGGGTGTGAACGGCATGCAGCAATCAGTAGTCATCAAGTAGCGGCGCGCAATCCCGCGAGCACAATCAGGGCGGCGACGGACGTTGTACACGTCCGTCGCCGCCCTCTTTCTCGACCTCCTTCGCCGGGACCGGAACTATACTGCGTCTTGTCCGGGGTCATTGAGACTGGTCTCCTATCGCCAAGTGTCCTGAAGCGGCGCCGGCAGTAGTATGCCGTTTGCCGTGAGCGAGAGGTGGAATGAGGCTCCGCGAGGATGCTTGCAAATAGCCCAATTCAAAGAATATCCCTATCTCATAGGTAGTCGAAATTGACTTGGTTGCCCGATTCATTCCCTTTCGCTGTAAAGTTTGACGCCAACCCCGTGAGCGTGAATAATAAGGCGCAATAGTCAATCACAAAGGGGTGGTGCCTGCGGATGGCTTCCTATCTGCTCAGCAGGACTATTCAGATACTGCTGACGCTATTCGCCTTTATTTGCATTGTCTTCTTCATCGTTAACGCGCAGCCGGGCGATATCAGCAACGTCTACGCGATGAATCCGGAGCTGCCGCCGGATGCTCGGGAGCGGCTGCAGAACCAATTTGGGCTGAATCAGCCCCTTTGGAAGCAGTTCCTCGTCTATGTCAGGAATGTCTTTACCGGCAGCTTCGGCGTTTCCTTCACCCACTACCCCCGTAGCGTCGCCGATGTCATCATGGAACGCCTGCCGCGCACGGTGGCGCTCTTCTTTACGGCCACGGTCTTTTCCTTCTATCTGGGGTTCTTGCTGGGAAAGATCATTGCTTGGAAGCGGGGCGGCTGGACCGAGTACGCCACCACCATTGGCGGCGTGACGCTTTATACGGTCTTCACGCCCTGGTTCGCGCTTATGATGATCTGGCTCTTTGCCTTCAAGGCGGGGTGGTTCCCCATCGGCAAGTTCCTCGACCCCGTGCTGTGGCGGGACGCGCCGATCGAGGCGAATACGCTGTTCGGCCGCATGATGCTCACGGCGCTGGCGCTTTCCATCGTCGTATTCGTCGTCTTCGTCATCACGACGCGGCTCCGTATTGCGGGGGCGCGGCTCATCCAACTTGGCAGCATTATCGTGAGTGTGGGTGCGATGGTCGGAGTCTGGCGGCTGACTGGGCACGGCTATCTCGCCTGGGACATCGTCAATCACATGGTCTTGCCGGTGCTTACCCTGACCCTAATCAGCTTTGCCGGCACCATGCTGCTCACGCGCAACAGCATGCTGGAGACGATGCGCGAGGACTTTGTGCTGGCGGCCCGCGCCAAGGGCCTGCCGGAAAAAGCTGTGCGCGATAAGCACGTGGCGCGCAACGCTTTGCTGCCGGTGGTGACCAGCCTCGTATTTAGCTTGGCGTTTGCCGTGGACGGCGGCGTCATCATCGAGTCGGTCTTCTCGTGGCCCGGCATGGGACAGACGCTGGTGTCGGCGGCCGTAGCGGAAGACCTGCCCCTGGCGGTGGGCGCGTTCGTCTTCGTAGGCATATTTGTCCTGCTCGCCCACCTGGCGGTGGACGTGATTTACGTCTTCTTGGACCCAAGGATCAGGTACTAGTGGCTGTAGACGTTGCTCCCCAAAGCGCAGCGCCTTCGCTCCGGAAGGTGCGGCTCACCCTGGCCATGCGGAGCCTGCGCGAGAACTGGTCGCTCTTTCTCGGCACGCGCATTGGCGTAATCGGCCTCGTGATCATCGTCTTCTATCTCGGTCTCGCCCTGACCCATCCGATTCTCATGAACACCGTCTGGGAGGAGCGCGTCTACGATCCCGTAGTCGGATATGCATTTGACGAGACCCGCCAACCCGCGCCGCCCAGCCGCAGCCATCTGCTTGGCACTGATCCCCTGGGGCGGGATGTCCTCAGCCAACTCATGCACAGCGCGCGGACCGAATTCCTGCTTGGTCTGCTTGCCGCTGTCGTCACGGTCACCATCGGCACGACTGTCGGGGCGATTGCCGCCTACTACGGCGGCATCATTGACACGATATTGATGCGATTCGCCGACCTCATGGTCATGATGCCGGGAATCAGTATCCTCATCGTCCTGAGCGCATTGATTGGCGTAGAGCACTTCGAATTGGCGCTCATCATCGGCATCCTCTCCGGATTCGGCGGCGCCAGCATTCTGCTGAAGTCCCAGGCGCTTTCCGTGGTTGTAAAGCCGTATATCGAAGCCGCTCGCGCCGCCGGCGGCGGCCCGTTGCATATTATCTTCATTCACATTGTCCCCAACCTCCTGCCGTTGTCGTTCCTCTACATGATGTTCACGGTCACCGGCGCGATCTTTTCGGAAGCGATCTTGAGCTTCTTGGGCCTCTTGGACGTACGCATGAGTTGGGGCCTCATGATTCACACCACCGAAGCGGCGGGCTATCTGTTGCAAGTCGGCCAATACTGGTGGCTCATATTCCCGGCCAGTCTCTCCATCACGCTGCTTTGCACGTCCTTCTACTTGGTAGGACGGGCGATGGATGAAATCGTCAACCCGAGGTTGCGGCGCCTATGAGCGGTTCCCCTCTGCTGGCCGTTGAAGACCTCACGATGCACTACCAAACGCGTGCGGGCGAGGTGTGCGCGGTTGACGGTGTTTCGCTCTCGTTGGAGAGAGGGCAGTCGCTGGGACTGGTGGGTGAATCCGGCTGCGGCAAGTCGTCTCTCGCCCTGGCACTCTTAAGACTCCAGCCGGACAATGCCCAGATATTGCGCGGCAAGGTCCTGCTGGACGGCGTGGACCTGGTGTCGCTCTCCGATGAAGAGATGCGGAAGTATCGGTGGAACCGTATTGCCATGGTTTTTCAGTCCGCTATGAACGCCCTGGACCCGGTGTACCGGGTCGGCGACCAGATCATCGAGGCGCTTGAGCAGCACACCTCATCCGCTCGGCAGGAGATGGTCGAGCGCGTGGGCGAATTATACGATCTCGTGAACCTCAATCACAGTTTCATTCAGCGCTATCCGCACGAGTACAGCGGCGGCATGAAACAGCGCGCCATCATCGCCATGGCGCTGGCGTGTGAACCGGACCTCATCATTGCCGACGAGCCAACTACCGCGCTGGACGTCATCGTGCAGGACCACATTCTGCGCGAGTTTGGCAATATCCGCAAAGAGCTCAACATGAGCATGCTTTACATTTCCCACGATATGGCCGTCATTGCCGAGGTGAGCGACGTCGTTGCCGTGATGTATGCGGGCAAGATTGTCGAGTACGGCACGGCGGAGGAGGTCTTTACCAGACCCATACATCCCTACACGCGGGCGTTGATGTCGGCGTTCCCAAGCGTGACCGGTGAGAAACACGATCTCGCCACGCTGGGCGGCGAGCCGCCGAATCCTCTGGACTTGCCAACCGGCTGCCACTTCCATCCCCGCTGCCCGTTCGCGACTGACGTGTGCGCCGAGCAGGAGCCGCCCAGAGTTCGTCGCGGCGACCAATGGGCCGACTGCTGGAATCCACCGGAGGACTAGGGCGATGGCTGAGGCCGCACAACCGACTTCCTCCAATGACGATCGCCCCTTGCTTCAGGTCGAAGGCCTGCGCAAGCATTTCCCGGCCGCTACCTCACGCTTCCGGCGCAACGAGCGCTTCATTCACGCGGTAGACGACGTCAACTTTACGCTTGGGAGAGGTGAAAGCCTGGGGCTGGTCGGTGAGTCCGGATGCGGTAAGACGACCACCGGCAAGATGCTGGTGCGCCTGATCGACCCCACCGACGGACACGTGATCTTCGACGACGGTACAGGGGAACCGACGGACATCGCGACGTTGCGCGGCAAGCCGCTGAAGGATTTCAGAAAACACGCGCAGATGATCTTTCAGGACCCCTACGAGTCTATGAACCCCCGGCGCACGATCTTCGATACCATCGCCGAGCCCTTGCAGGTGCAAGACATCGGCACGCTGGTGGACCGCATCGACCGCGTTACGGAGATGCTCGCGCTCGTCGGTCTCACACCGCCGCGCGCGTTTCTTTTTCGCTTCCCACACGAACTCTCCGGCGGGCAGCGCCAACGCGTCGCCATCGCCAGGGCGCTGATTGTCGAACCGTCATTCGTCGTGGCCGACGAGCCGACCTCGATGCTGGATGTCTCCGTGCGGACCGGCGTGATGCGTCTCATGGCAGACTTGGCAGCCGGATTGGGGATCGGCTACCTCTACATCACCCACGATCTGGCGGTGGCCCGCTACATGTGCAGCCGTATCGCGGTGATGTATCTGGGGAAGATCGTCGAAATCGGCGACACGGAGGAGATCCTGAAGCACCCGCAGCACCCCTATACCCAGGCGCTCCTCTCAGCGGTGCCGGTGCCCGATCCGACGGTCGCGCGTGCTCCGGTCAAGATCAAGGGCGGCATCGCCACGTTGGTAAACCCCCCGGCTCAATGCCGCTTTTACCCACGCTGCCCCATAGCCGACGACTTCTGCGAAACCCACGACCACCCACCCCTGGAACGCAAAGGCCAAGTGCAAGAAGTAGCTTGCTACAAGGCATAGAGTTCGACTCCTGTCCAGTAGCGCTCTACAAATGCACATCGAGTGATTCGCTGCCCGCAGGTTCTGGCAATGCCCTATAAGTCCGGCGAGTCTCTTTATCCAGAGGCAAGCAGCACGTAGACGAATCCATATTCTGTGCTAACGTAGACCTTTCCGTCAATCACTACGGGTGAGGACTGCACGGCACTTTGGACTGTCGAACTCCAGAGTAACTCCCCGTTCTCGGCATCCAGCGCGTGCACGAAGCCAGTGTCCGACCCAGCGTAGACCACGCCACGTACCATGGTCGGCGCATGGAATACAATGTCGCCTGACTCCGAGCATCGACTTTACCACGGCATGCCCGTCAATCCCCAAGCCGTGCCTTCAGCGCATACACGTAGCCATCATTTGAGCCGACGTATACGACGCCATCAGCGACTGTCGGGGAGGAAACCACTTCCCAAGTGGTCGAGTAGCGCCACAAGAGTTCGCCGGTAGCTGATTCCAAAGCGTAGATGCCCCCATCATCTGAGCCGATGTATAGCACACCTTCCGCCACTGCAGGAGAGGAGCGCACCCTTCTCCTGGTCCGAAAGTACCACCGCAATTCGCCGGTGGCGGCGTCCAGTGCATACACGGGGCTGCGTTCTGAGCCAATAAATACCATGCCATCAGCCACCGCCGGGGTTGATGAAATGTATCCGCCTACGAAGAACCGCCACCGTACATCTCCAGTCACTGCATCCAGCGCATAGACGTAGCCATCGCCTGACCCCACGTAGACCGTTCCCTCGAAAACCACTGGGGAAGAAGACACTTGGGAGTTCGCTTGAAGGCGCCAGCGCAATTCTCCGTCAACCGCATTGAGCGCGTAGAGATGACCGTCATTTGAGCCCACGTAAACCACACCGTCAGCCACAGTTGGAGATGACCAAACTCGGTCTTCAGTTTTGAAGCGCCAAAGGCGTTTGCCGGAAATGGCATCCAATGCATAAATGTAGGTGTCCTCCGAGCCAACAAAGACCACACCATCACTTACCGCGGGAGAGGACCAGATTCCCGCGCGCGTCAGAAATCGCCATCGGATTTCTCCAGTCTCAGCGTCTAGCGCGTATACATAGGAGTCATATGAGCCGAAGAAGATCGATCCCTCAGCCACCACTGGGGAAGAGAGTACAATTGCGCCGGTCTGAAAGCGCCAAATCAGTGCGCCACTAGCAGCATCCAGTGCGTAAAGGTGGTCGTCATAGGAGCCGACGTAGACCACACCGTCGGCCACTTCCGCAGAACCAAGAACATTGCTGTCCGTCTCAAAGCGCCATAGCAGTTCGCCAGTCGGCTGAGGCGGAGGTCTGTAATCTGACGTTTGCAGGGCGTACACAAGACCATTCTCGGTACTCACGTACATTCTGCCTGCAATGACCACCGGCGTCGCTTGCATCGAACCACTCATTTCAAGGCGCCATTGCAGTTTTCCGGTCTCAGCATTGAGCGCATACAAAAGGGGGGCGTTCGCACCAACGTGAACTACCCCTCCTTCCACCACCGGGGGATGAAGGACGAATTCACCGGTCTCAGTGCTCCAGATCAATTCTCCGGTGGCTGCGTCTAGGGCATACATGTAGCCAGCATCCGAACCGACATAGACCGCGCCATCCTCCACAGTTGGGGAACTGCTTACTTCTCCGTCCGTCTCGAAACGCCAGTTAAGTTCGCCGGAAGCGGCATCAATCCCGTAGACGTAGCCATCATCAGAGCCCACGTACACCATACCTCCAGCCACGGCAGGTGAAGACTGCAAGAAGTAGCCGGCTTGGAAACGCCAAAGAGGTTCGCCGCTCGCGGAATCAAGCGCATACATGAATCCGTCCTGGGAGACGGCGTAAACTGAGTCATCAGCCACCGCCGGCGTAGACCATACACCGTCGCCTGTCAGGAATCGCCAGCGTAGTTCTCCCGTCGAGGCCTCCAGAGCGTATACGTGCCCGTCGAGTGAGCCAACATAGACGGCACTGTCGCTCGCTGCCGGAGAGGAATCTACGTTGCTTTCAGTTTGATAGCGCCAGAGGAGTTTTCCGGTCTTATCTGCAAGCGCATAGATATGGCCATCTTGAGAGAGGGCGTAGACCGAGCCATTGTCTGCTTTTGTGGGAGACCGCACCACGCCTCCGGTTTGGAACGTCCACACCACTCCTCTGGTAGCAACATTTAGTGCATATACGTGGTCGGCGCCTGAGCTGAGGTAAATGACGCCGTCACCCACCGCTGGCGGATTGTAGTCTGCCTTTCCTGTCAGGTAACGCCATTGTCTTTCGCCGGTAGCAGCATTCAGAGCGTAGACGTACCCATCGTTTGACCCTACATAAACTACACCGTCAACCATTGCGGGCGAAGACCACACCTCATCCCCCGTCTGGAAGCTCCAGCGCACTTTGCCGGTGGCTGCATCCAATGCATAGACTATGTTGTCGTGTGAGCCGAAGTGAATGACTCCGTCAACCACCACAGGAGTTGTACGCACTTCACCACCCGTCTGGAAGCGCCAGAGGAGCGCACCGTCTTGAGCGTCGAGCGCATAAACATAACCATCGCGAGACCCGACATAGAGCTCGCCCCCAGCCGCTGCTGGGGCAGCAGCTAAACCACCAGCTAGATGTACGCGCCAAATCAGTTCTCCAGTGGTAGCTTCCAATGCATACAGATGGCCATCCCAGGTACTAACGTAGACCGCGCCGTCCACCACCATCGGGGGTGCAGACACATAACTGTCTGTCAAGAAGCGCCAGAATCGTTCACCCCTGACGGCATCAAGCGCATATAAGTATCCATCCCAAGAGCCGATGTAGACGACACCTTCTTCTACAGTTGGAGAGGAAGCAACTCCGCCACCGGTCAGATAGCGCCAGCGGAGTTCACCGCTAGCGGCATCAAGCGCATACACGTAGCTATCCAAGGAACCGGCATAAAGAACGCCGTCTGCAACTTGCGGAGATGAGTACACATCGTCACCAGTCAGATAGCGCCAGTGGAGTGCGCCAGTGTCAGCATCGATGGCATAAATGTAGTCATCCTCGGAGCCGACGTAAACCACGCCATCCTCCACCTCTGGAGATGTCCATACCTCAGCTTCTGCAGCATATCGCCACCGAAGGTTGCCAGTATTAGCGTTCAGGGCATACACGTGGCGGTCAGCAGAGCCAATGTAGATCACGCCATTTGCCACTGCTGGTTTGGACCACAACCACTCTCTCCCGCCGCTAGTCTGCTGGTAAGCCCATAGCAGAGGAGCAGGTTGCTCAACTCGCGGGGGCGGCAAAGGTTTAGAAGGATAAGGTGGCAGTGGATCAGGCCGGGGCGGAGGGCCGCAAGCAGTCAACATCGACGCCACGACGGCGACTACCAAAAGGAGTATGGCAAAGCGGGCGGGCCCATACATCTGAACCGCTCTCCTCAAATTGGTAACCTGCACTTGACCAGTAGTATACTCCACCTGTAACGAGTCATGGACTTTCCGCGATTTCGGCAATGAAACAGGGAGTTAGGAATACTCGGTGCACATATTGTCGCTGCAAGACGCAAGTGCCCACGCGCCGAGACTTGCCTTGAATCTTTAGCGGTAGTGGCTTGTTCGCTATGACAGTGGGATTGAGCTCGCGGTCACATTCATCGCATCCGTAAGCGATGGTGTGTTCGCGATCTGTTAGGCGCTCCATTTGGAGGAGGATCAAGAAGGTGTCACGAATCCTTACGCACGATACTTTGAAGCCCAAATCAACTTTGCCAGACGATGTGTGCAACCTGTCTTCACTCTAGACATCCATCACCGCGCCGGTGTCGTCGCGGAGGTTTTTGAAATACGCGAAGCTGCGGGGCGGGTTGGCGGCGATGACGTCTTCGTCGAGGTCGACACCTAGGCCCGGGCGTTCCGGCACGTGCAGGTAGCCGTCTTGAATCTGCCACGGTTCCTTGACCACCTTATCGCGGTAGGGTTGGCTGGGGACGTATTCCAGCATGAGGTAGTTGGGCACGCTCATGCCGATGTGGGCCGCGGCGGCGGTGGAGAGCGGCCCCTGGGGATTGTGCGGCGCCACGAGCACGTGGTGCACCTCGGCCAGCGCGGCAATCTTCTTCACCTCGGTGATGCCGCCTGCATGGCACAGGTCAGGCTGGATCACGTCCACGTATTGGCCCGCCAGCAGGGGCGCGAACTGCCATTTGGTGAAGTAGCGTTCGCCGGTGGCCAGGTCGATGCCCAGCTCGCGGGCCGTCTCGCGCACGGGCCGAAAGGCTTCGATGTTGTCGGGCGGCACCGGCTCCTCGAAGAAGGTGATGCGGCTGTCCTTGACGGCGTGCAGTTGGCGAATGGCTTGCGCCGGTCGGCTCTTGCCGTGGTTGTCGATCATGAGGTCTACGTCTTGACCGACAGCTTGACGCAGGATGGCAATGCGTTCGCCCAATAGCGCCGCGTGCTGAAAGTCGCCCATGTGCTCATCCGTGGCCCACGCGCCGGTCTTCAGAGCGGTAAAGCCGGCCGCCACGTGCTGCTGCGCCTCCGTCGCTATGCGGTGGGCCTCGTAAATGCCGACGTGGGTGTAGAGGCGAATGCGGTCGCGGGCGGGCCCGCCGAGCAACTGATAGACCGGCGCGCCGTAGTGCTTGCCCTTGATATCCCATAGGGCTTGGTCTATACCCGAAATGGCGGTGTTGATTACCACACCGCCTTTCCAGAAGCCGTCCTTGTAAAGCGACTGCCAGAGGCGTTCGGTCTCCAGCGGGTCCTTGCCGATGAGAGTCTCGCCGAGCTGTCCGATGGCGGTCTGCACCGTGGCGTCTTTGCCTTCCAACGTCGCCTCGCCCCAGCCGTAGAGCTCCGGCTCGTCGGTGGAGATCTTCACAAAGACCCAATTGCGCGGGTTCCCCCACATGATGAAGGTGTCTACTGCGGTTATACGCATGGCAACTCTCCTATTGTCAGGTAAAGGATGTGTTGGCTTGCCACTGACTCCTGAGTGTAACAGCGAATAGTCCGTCAATCCCGTGAAAACGGGAATTAATCTTCATCCGTTGCCATTGTTCGGTGCCACGCAAAGTAGCACGCAGCCACGAAAACCTGCACGCTCACCCTCACCGGATCTTCTTCTCGCATGGTGGAGAATGAACTGCACACACTCTAGATTCCTCGCTGCGCTCGGAATGACATGACCTGCTAACACTGCCAATTAGGGAGAGGACTTGTCACTGAATTACGCAACACTTTCAGGAATGACAGTGGCTGTCAGCAAGTCCTAACGGTGTAGCACATCACCGCGAGAGATGTATCGTGGCCAAATTCCTTGTTCACTTCGCCGGAATGCTCACCCAATCGCCGCTCTCTGCCGCGGCCTTGGCGTGCAGCGTCACCTCCATCGTGCGGAGCACCTCTTCCGCGCTGCCGTAGGGTTCGCGGTCGTTGACAAGCGCCTCCAGAAAGTCGCTGGTAGGCGTGTGTTGCAGTGGCGGGACGTCCAGGTCGAAGGGTTCCTTATCATTCAGCACCACACGCACGCCGCCCTGTTTGTTGGGGCCGGAGGGCTCCAGTGTGCCGGCGGTCGCGATCTCCGCCGTGCCGCGCGTGCCGGTGACGTAGAGACGGTAGTCGCCGTGATAGGGCGCAGCGTCGGGCGTGAGCCAGTCGGCGACCACGAGGCCTTTCATGCCGCCGTCGAATTCCATGAGCGCGTGGGCGTGGTCGTAGAGTTGGGGCAGCTCCGGAAAGCGCGTATTGCCTTGCGCCGCAGCCACGCGCACCGGCTCCTGGCCGGAGAACCACCGCAGCGAATCGAAGTAGTGCACGCCAAGATCAACCAACACCCCGCCGTTCTGCGCCGCGTCAAGTTCCCACGGATTGCGCGTATGGGGACGTAGCTTGTGGGGACCGAAGCCGTACATGTGCACAATCTCGCCAAAGTCTCCGGCTTCCACCTGCGCCTTTAGGGCCCGGTGGGGCGCGGAGAAGCGCTGGCTTAGCATCATGCCAAGGCGCGCCTTGCCGAGAACATTAGCAGCCCGCACCTGCTCAAGTTGTCCCATCTCCGTGAGCAGCGGCTTATCGGCAATCACGTTGATGCCGCGTTCCAGGCAGGCGGTGAGCGCCAGGAATTTCGTGGCGTTCGTCCTGGCGACACCGACAACTTGCGGCTGCTCTTTGTCGAGCAATTCTTCAAAGTCCGCATATACCGGCACGCTGTGCTCGGACTCTATTCTGGCACGAACCGTCGGCTCGTCTTCCGCGATACCGACTAGGCTTACCGCCTCATTTTCCTCTACGGCCCGTACAAACTCGCTGATGTGTCCGTGCCGCATGCCCATGACTGCTGCGCGCATAGTTTTCTTCTCTCCTTTGGTTCAAGTCTTTCCTTTGCCCAGTTTTTCGTCTGTAGTTACCGCATTCCCGCCTGCTTCCTGCCCGAAGAGGCGGGGGACAAGCCCCCGCGCTACACAGATTCGTCCCATCTTCCTGCCGCGAGAAACGCGGCACATGCCCGTCTTCTCCGGTAGCACAGGTTTGCAACCTGTGCATTTGCGATGGCAGAGCGTGGCTACGTATACCGCCGATGTTTCTCCTGTATGTCTTTGCGTTGCACAGTCCTGTTTGTAGAGTGGGCATGAATCCGCCCGTCAGTCGCCTTAGGAGGCGGGGGACAAGCCCCCGCGCTACACGGATACGTCCCAACTCCCTGCCTCGATTGACGTGGTACATCCCAGTCTTCTCCGGTAGCACAGGTTTGAAACCTGTGTTCTGCGCTGACCGGAAACCGTCACAAGCTCCCTCACTCCGGCTGCATTGCTCGCAAGAGCATACCCTGATAGTTAGAAATAGGATCAACAACCTCTGCCATCCCAAGCACGCCGGACGCCCGCTCCAGATGGCGCTTCCTCGCTGGTGCACCTTGCACCTATTCTACTGTTCCGCATCGCCAATTGCAGCGTGCTCCCCCGCCAGCACCTGCTCCGGTTCCAGTTCTTCCATGCACTCCACCGTGCCGTAGCGGCAGGTAGCAGGTTGTCCGGTCTCCGGCCGGTAGCAGGGACTGCAAAATATCGGGTGTCGCCGCACGGCGTCGGGCTGTCCGAAGGGTCCATAGCGCACCGGACTCGTGGCACCGTACAGGCCGACGACGCTTGTGCCCAGCGCCACAGCGAGGTGCAGGGGTCCGCTGTCGCTGCCTACCATGAGTGTGACCTGCGCAAGCACCGCTGCCAGTTGCCCCAGCGTCGTCTTGCCGGTCAGCACCAGGGGCGCGCTTTCACAGGCATGCGCAATTGCCGCCGCCTCCTCTACTTCCTCAGGCCCTCCCACGAGTACGGCACGATACCCCGTTTTCTGCAGTTGATCTATGAGGCCGACCCAGTGGCGCCGCGGCCAGATCTTAGCATAGCCGTTCCGCGCGCCGTGTCCACAGGCAACCCAGAGCGCGTTACCATCCGTAGCTAAGGTCCCTTCAGCCCAGGCGCGGTCGGCCGCGCTCACCCAGGCTTCCATGCGGTCGGGTGTGGTTGCGGCGCCGGCCGCTTGCGCCACCGCCAGGGAACAATGCACCTCGTGACGGTCCTGCGGCAGGCGACTACCCGTTGCACGAAGGGTAAAGCTGCCCGGCGGCGCTTCGTCGGCGAAACCCGCCCGCTGTGGCGCGCCGGTCAAGAGGCTAACGGTCGCCGCAGGCACACCGTAGAGGCTCAAGCAGAGTTCATACCGCTGAGCGCGCAAGGTGCGGATGAGCCGCCATGCCTGCCGCCACCGGCTGAGAGAGAGAAAGCCGGGAAGGTGGGTTAGCGTGTGGGTGTCCAGAGTGTAGACATGGTTGATGTAGGGGCACTCGGCGAGGAGTGGCGCGGTGTTGGGGGCCACGAGCACGTCAAGTCTCGCGTGCGGAAACCGCTGACGAGTGTTGCGAATAGCAGGTACCGAGAATAGGAGGTCGCCGATGAGATCAAGCCGGATGATGAGAATGCGCTCAACGCTATCCGGTCGATAGGAATCCTGCCCGTGACGGAGCCGGGCGATCAGAGCCAGAGCGGCGCAAACGATCCAAAGCACTACCCCAGCGGCGCGGCGTGCAAGGTGTTTGAGTGAAGAACTCATGGGTGAGTGCTCGTTACGGTTTGTTCCAGCAGCTCTCGCGCCACTGCCGTTACCGCTGCCGGATCTATGAATTGCATGCACGGGTGCTGCGATAGGGCCGCAGCGGGCAACGCTAGGTATCCGCAGTGTCGACAAGGGATGGTGGAAGCTACCGTGCGGTGCCGTTCGGCAGGCCCCCACGGACCGAACCGCACGGGATCGCTCGCACCGTAGAGGGTCACACTGGGCGCGCCCACCGCAACCGCGAGGTGCAAGGGGCCGGAATCGGGCCCCATCACCAATGAGCAGCGGGCGTAGAGTGCTGCCAATACGCCGAGTGAGGTCTCTTGGACCAACACGGTGCGACCTGGCGGCAGACCGGCGGCGACTTCCCGGGCAAGGTCTTGCTCAGCGGGACCGGAAGATACGAGAAAGTGTACGCGGTCGTCTTGCGCTAATTCGTTGCCTACAGCGTGCCAGCCGGTGGCGGACCAATGCTTGATTGGCGCGCCGGAACCCGGGTGAATGGCGATAAGTGTGGCGTCTGAATTCACGTTAGCTGCGCGCAGAAGCTCTTCAGCCGCCTGTGCGTCGTCGTGCGTGCAGTCGAACTCTAGGTGTGTGCCGACATCTTCTACCGGGACGCCAACGGTCGCGGCGGCGCGGGTCAAGCGTAGGTTGCCGGCCGCTTGGTGCTCGTCACGCTGTACCGGCAACGCATGGGTGAGGAACGGCGCGCACTCCGGCTCGCTGAATCCCCACACGTAGGGAATACCGGCAAACGCGGCCAGCGCCGCGCCCCACCAGAAGTCCGCTCGGAGGTTAAGGGCTAGCTGGTAATCCTCTCCACGCAGGCGCGCGGCTTCACGCCGGAGTTGCGTGTAGGCGCGCAGGCCCTGCTGCGGTTGGCTGCGCTCAAAGCCGGGAAAACGGCAGACCTCAAGCCGGTCGATCTGCGGGTTTCGTGCCAGCACCGCTTCCGACCACGGACCCACCAGCGCCGTAATCTCAGTCTCAGGAAACGCCCGGCGCAGCAGCCGCAACGCGGGCGTGATCAGCAGCACGTCACCAATATGGTCGGGACGAATTACCAGGATGCGGTCGGCGTAAGCAGCAGGAAAGCGATACGGGCGAAAGAATGCCAGCGTTCGCAGCAGCCCGCGCCGCGCCCAGCGCTTCGCCGTCGACTCCCGCGGCAAGAGCGTGCTGGGCAAAGGGTGAGGAACATTAGGTGTTATTGTTGAAGATACCTCTCTGCCCATGCCTACGCCTCTGTCACAGCGCTAGCAGAAAGCTCTTCAGCGGATAATAGACCGGCGAGTCCAATTGCCAATACCCGGCTTCTGCCGCTTCGCCGACACGTAGCTCTGGCTTGGAACGTGAGGCCAAGAAGGCATGGGCGCGTGCCTTGTCGGGATTCTTAGAAGGTATACTCGCACTCTCCTCAAGGCATTGAAAATATTGTTCCACGCACGGCATCGCCGGGTCATCTTGCATCGCAGAAAGACATAGTGTCTCGAGCATTCCGGGACTGGAACAATCGGGGAGAACGAACACCGAAACGCTGGGCGTGGCTGACGTAGGCGCGCGGGTTTGATCTGGAACGCCCAGTCCGGCGTTGCCGAGCGAATTACAGATTGATTGAAATGCGGAGGCAAAGGACTCATCTGCATCGCGTGTGACGCCGAGCGCGGTCAAGTCTGAATATCCTGGAGCAAGGTGTAACGTAGAGAGCAAAGGCCGTAACTGGGTTTTTCCTCCATAGTTCAAGACCTGTACTGCATCTGAAAGCTCTAAGCGGCGAAGAAGAGCCACAAAGAACCGGCGCTCATTCTCTCCTTCTACCAAGAGCAGCTTGCTCCGCGAGATTTCCTGCCGATCCGCACCAGCATTTGCCACTTCGGCCATTAGCGCACCTCTAGATTGGCGTGAATCGAGGTCGCCAATTGCTCTTCGTCATACGTCAGCGCAATCACCTTGCCATCCCTGCGCTCCAGGCGGTGCAGGCGAAAGTCGTACTCATTGCTTTCCACAAAAGCGCGGTGGGCCGCTAGGACACACTCCCAGCTATGGGTCGTCGCGAAGACCTGCAAGTTCGATTCTCGTGCAGCGGCACTAATTGCCTTCCAAACATCCACAAGTGCCGTATAGTATAGTCCATTCTCGAACTCATCAATCAGTATAGTGCCGTTCTTTATGGTCTTGATCGCCAGCAGCCAAGAGAGTACGTGGGCGATTCCCTCCCCCATGTGCAGAAGCGGCATGAGCGGTACGTTACCGGTATCAGCGTAGAATACAGGCCTGTTTAAACGATAGAGCAATTCGAGACGCTGGATGCGAGGATCTAGCGCTTGCAAGGGTGGCAAAACTTCAGCTTCTCGTCCAGCCTCAACTAGAGCGCTATATTGTTCCGCATAAACCTCTGGGAAGCGCGGATACTTAGGCACAAGAATGGCAGGTCCGTATGGGTCAATACTTGATGAGGAGAACTTGATCTCGAAAGGATCCACATTCGCAGAAGAAGACAATGTCTCCTGCGGCGTTAGGCGCGCATGAGAGGTGTATTCTTTCCCCTCGCTATCCATGTATTCGAGAATTAGCTCGTTTGAGGACGCGTTGGCCGCGCCCAAGTGCAACTCAGTCTTGAGAGCACCATTCGCATCAGCAGGCAGCAGCGAGCGCTCTTCAGGTTGGACGAATCTTATCCGCAATGCGCCCTCGCCCGACCCGCCGTGGTCGCTCTGCAACGTAATGTCAGTGGACGTTTGCCTAGCGTGGAACAGCCAACTCAACTCATTCCAATGCTCTGCATTGTTACCCCCTGCACCACGGAAGAAGTTCACGCCGAAAACCCTCTCCGGGGAGTTAGGAGCACAGTGAATATTGAGCGCCTCTAGCAAGGCCGTCTTGCCGACGTTGTTCTCACCCACGATGAGATTGACTCGCGCCAACGGCTCGATATCGAGGTTTTGCAAGCAGCGGAAGTTCCGCACCGAAAACTTGCGTAACATTAGACTTTCTCCAATGCAGGCACGGGTAGCTTCTCTACTCCAATGATCCCTTGCTGCTGGGCACGGAGTGTTGGCGGCGGGGGTCTGGTTGGACGGCCTGCGACAGCGCGCGGGCGAGGGCTTTGAAGACCGCCTCGGCCTTGTGATGATCGTTTGCGCCGGCCAGCAGGCGCGCGTGCAGCGTGAATTGACCCTGCACCGCGAAGGTATCGAGAAAGTGGCCGATCATCTCGCTCTGCAAAGTGCCGAGCTTATAGCCGGTGAAAGGCACATCCACGGACGCCGCTCCGCGCCCGCTCAGGTCCACGGACACCAGGGCCAAAGCCTCGTCCATGGGGACGCAGGCCCAGCCCATGCGGGTGATGCCGGTTTTGTCGCCCAAGGCCGCGTCGAGCGCTCGACCGAGACAGATCGCGACATCTTCGACGGTATGGTGCGAATCTACCTCCAAGTCCCCGCTGGCGTGCACCTCCAAATCGAAGAGTCCGTGGGTGCTAAGCTGGGTGAGCATGTGGTCGAGCATACCGATCCCGGTAGCGATACTCGCAGCGCCGGCGCCGTCCAACGTAATCGAAACGGCCACGTTGGTCTCTTGCGTCTGTCGTGTGTGCTGTCCCGTGCGTGTCATTGGGGCACTTTCTACGGCGATATATATTCTGTGTGAGTACCCAGCAGCCACCTAGGTGTGGGAGCGTTGCGGCAGCATGTCGAACCCTGCGACACATTTCACGTGTCATTCCGAGCGGAGCGAGGAATCCAGAGTTCTCCCTTACTGCCACCGCTGCCCTACCGGCGGCGTCTTAGACTCCGCACTCTGTTCGGGGTGACAATTGCATGGCTCTGCGAACTTCCAACTGACGACAGTGTCCTTGCGATGGCGCGGGATTGCCGAAACCGGCATCACAATCCCTAAGTACCTAAACCGAGGCTCGCATCTCAGGATTGCTCCGGCCCAGCACACTGCAAAGATGGATTCCCGCGCAAGCGGGAATGACGGTCAACTGTTCCCGCTGGCGTCCGCCTGCGCCCCCTTAACTCAAGTCGAACTGAAATACCAGGTTGTCGCGCTCCTTGAAGTCGTACCCGTCCGTGTAGTGACGTACCTTGTCGCCTTGGATATTGATGTAGTCGATCGGATCGGACACCGCAAAGGGGGCCACGTGCCACGTGCCCACGTGCATGCGGATCGCGCAGCTACCGGGAAAGTGAAAGAGCGCTACCCTATCTGGATCGAAGGATTCCGGCGTCTCGCTGGGAGGCCCTACGAAGAAGAGGCCGTCCTTACCGCCCAATGGCACAAAGACCTGAGTCTCTTCCATGTGGCGGTTCAGGAAATGCGGTTGCTCTGCACTGAGGTCGCGCAATGGCGCATGGGTGATGCGCGCCGTAAGCACACCATCTGTGCAAACAATCTCGGAGCGATCCAGAGTGAGAATATTTCCGAAGGGCGCAAAGCCTTCCGGGGTGAGTGGCTGCGGCTTGAGGGTTATCACGCGCATGGTATGCCTCGTTTCTCTTGCCTGGCGGGTTTTTTCGCTTGTTCCTATGATACGTACTTCATAGGTGTAGTCACAAGTTGCTGCACGTTCCTTGCATTGGCCCTGATTACCAAGCCCAGGGCACGGGAACGAGAGTCTAATACAACGACTTCCCCCTGCCAGTGTGGAAGACTTGGAATCCACGCAAGAACGAGACGGGAAAACGCAAACTGCGCTTAAGTTTGTTGCGCCCGTCTGCGCGCGGCCCGGGCATGTGCGAAGAAGCCTTCCGCCTCGGCCAACGCGGCGGCGGGCTCGGCGATGGCGGCGGCGGTCTCGGAGTCGAGCGCGACGATGCTGGTGCTCTTATAGAATTCCTGGACGGTGAGCGGGGAAGAGAAGCGGGCCGTGCCGCCTACCGGCATGATGTGGCTCGGACCGGCGATGTAATCGCCCAACACCTCCGGCGAGGCGCTGCCGACGAAGATGCCGCCGGCATTGCGGATCTTCCCGACCCATTGCCACGGCTCCTGAGTGAGCAGGCACAGATGCTCGGGCGCGAAGGCGCTGGCGGCGTCAACGGCCGTCTCCAGATCGTCCACTACCACGATGCCGCCGTTGTGCAGCAGCGAATAGGCGGCTTCTGCCTGGCGCGGCAGGTTAGCCAGTTGCGCAGCCAGTTCTTGTTCAACGCGCGCGGCGAGAGCGGCGGAATCCGTGATGAGCAGCGGTGTTGCCAGAAAATCATGCTCCGCTTGAGCGAGCAGATCAGCCGCCGCCTCTGCCGGATCAGCCGCGGCATCGGCCACGATGACTGTTTCGGTCGGCCCGGGGAGTTGGTCGATGCCTACTTGGCCGTACACTCTTTGCTTCGCCAGAATTACAAAGATATTGCCGGGGCCGAGGATTTTGTCCACCCTGGGCACCTGTGCGGTGCCGAACGCCAGGGCCGCAACGGCCTGCGCGCCGCTTATCTTGAAGATTCTGTGTACGCCTGCCACCGCGGCGGCGGCGACCTTGAGCGGATGCACGCTGCCGTCGGGACGGCACGGGGTGGCGAGGATTATCTCCTCCACGCCTGCCACACGCGCCGGTACCGCCGACATCAGCACCGACGACGGATAGACGCGTTCCGTGCCCGGCGAATAGAGGCCTACCCGTTGCAGAGGACGTATCATCTCGCCGAGGCCCGTAGCAAAGTCCATCCAGGAATTGCGCCGCTGGCGTTCATGGTACGCAGCGATCCGAGCTGCAGCGAGTTCCAGCACTTCCCAGAGCGCGTCGTCCACGTGCTCACGCGCCGCGGCAATCTCCTCCGGCGTAACTTCCAACGGCTCCGGCACGACGCCATCGAAGTGCTGCAGGTAACGTGCCAGGGCAGTGTCGCCTTCGGCCTGGACGTCCGCCAGAATGCGGTCGACCACTTCTCCGGGTGTAAGGTCGGCGCCGAAGACCTCGCGAATGCGCGCCGCCACCGGCGCGGGCATCTCTTCGCTGCCCAGCGGCGTGCGCTTGAGCACGGTCTCTTGTGCTTCTACAAGATCGGTGACGATGCGAGTGACCGGCATGTTCGATACCTTGGTTGAATTGGCGACTAGATTGTACCTTCAGGAAGGGGATAAGCCCCCTCGTAATCCGCCATTCCCGCGCAGGCTCGCCCCCGTGCGGGGGCACGGAATCCATCTTCTGTGCTCTGTGTGTTTCTAACGACCACGGGAATCTGGACCAGCGCGACAATGTTCCCATCCAGGAGCGGGGGACAAGCCCCCGCGCTACGTACCGCACTTGACCCCATGGGTCTAGCAGCACTCCGAACGCATCATGGACAGCCGCGATCCGTCATGCCCGCGCAGGCTCGCCCCCGTGCGGGGGCACGGAATCCATCTTCTGTGCCCTGCGCATTCTTGACGACGACGGGTGCCTGGACCAGTGCCGCGATGTTCCCATGCAAGAGCGGGGGACAAGCCCCCGCGCTACGAGGATTCTGCAGGAACTAGCCGCGCAACTGGCAAATGAGTTCTCATATCTCTTAGGCACTCAGACGACGTACTCCGCAATGCGTTCCAAATAGCGGCGGGCGCTGTCGGCAGCCGGCGGCACGGCTGCCAGCATCTCCCGCACCGCGCGATCGCCGTCGTAGGGCACCAGGCGGAATTCCACGTCCCAGTCGCCGCCGGCATGCGTCAATACCGCGTAGCAGGCGCGCGCATCATGCTTCCGTTCGTACGTATGGGCGACCCCGCCGGGATTGACCACCAGTATTCCATTATAGCGGCGTTCCACGCGCCGGTGGCTATGGGCACAGAGCACGAGGCGAGCGGTGACATCCTGTAGTTTGTCGTGAAGTTCACCATCCGTCGTGGTTGGCTGATCCGGACCCGGCGGCGCGGCATCTGGCGCGGGATAGATAGACTTAGTGAGGTGGCCCGGCGAGCCGTGACAAAGCAATGTATCCTGGTTCTCCAGCAGAGTCAGAGATCGTTCGGTCGGAAGGTCGCGAAACTGCGCCACGCGCTCCACCCCGAGCTCTGCGAGCGCCTGCCGTTTGAGATACTGCACCCCTTTGCCGATGTCATACTGCGTCAATTCGGCGCACTCGTCGCCAAGCAGCATCTGCAAGCCCCGCTCCATGTTTCCGGCAATGCCCACGTGGGGAAGAGCGTCCAACGCCTCCAACACAGCACGGTTGTGCGCAAATTTCACCACGCTATCGCCCAACACCGCGATAGTGTCGGGCCGCTGCCCCCGCAGGTCCGCGAGCACTGCTTCAAGGGCGTGAATGTTGCCGTGAATGTCGGCGAGAACAGCAAGACGCATGGATACCGTCCGGGAGGGTTGATGACAGTGAATAGACCGTGCATAGATTGCCTTTCCAGTGTACCGCACGAGTTTCTAAAGTTGCGAATGGTCACGAAGTAGATTTGGTGATGCGTGTCTACGTACTGCCAAGGGGCATCCATTAGTCTGCCTCGACGTGAATTCTCATTTACTAGCGCGAGCCTGGGACCATTTCTTGGGACGGTGGCAGCTTTCGTTAACCTTGTACGAGTCCCATTGCCGTGCTAGAGTGGCAGCACTGTGGGCGGCTGCCGCGACGGCTAAGCTCAGGTTACAAACCTACGCTACCCGGGAGGCGGCGCGGTTGCCTGTGCTCGGCTGACCACTGAGGCCGGCCGCGTGTGGATAGGGGATTCCACCTCAATGAACGTCGAGCAAGCTAACTCTTTCAGTTCATCCTTGGCAAAAGAGCCGGAGCATGCTGGCTTGGCCCGGCGTGCGGTGCGGGTCCTGCAGGCGCGGTTTGGGTTGGTCTCCAACAACCGGCAGCTTATCAGCAACCCAGAGTTCTTTGAGAGCCGCACGGTGATCCAGTCGCTCGTGACGAACGTGCACGAGGTGCCGGAGATTCCCTACGCCGAGCCGCTGGATGCCCGCATGTTCATCCTGGACGTGCCCCAGGCGTCACCGTATGTGCATGTTGGTACGGACGAGATCATCGCCGTAGCGGACTTCAGCGCACTGGAGGCCGCGTGCTCAGACCGGCGCTGCTCGCTCTTCGGCAACCTGGGACTGTTCTTTCGCTTTGCGCTGGTGGTGCTGGAACGACGGTTCAACATCTTTAGCTTCCATGCTTCCGCCCTGTACCTGCCTGAGCAAAACGAGCTGATGCTCGTGGTCGGCGGGGCCGGTGCAGGCAAAACGGTCTTTCTGTTGGAAGGGCTGCGGCGCGGTTATCAGGTATTCAGTACGGAGATGACACACTTGGAATTCCGCGGCAGCAACGTGGTCTTCCATAAGGGTTCGCTGGTGGACAACATTCGCCAAGGCAACTTTGTCCATGATTTTCCGGAAGCGGTAGAGCGGCTTGATCTGGACTTGCCTGATGTCAAGAACGTGTGGGCGCACAAGCTGGCGGTGGACCTGGCGCCGGTTGCGCCGGAATTCGACGAAATTGTGAATCCGCGACTCTCACTGCTTTTCCCCAAGATCGAATCCGGGCGAGAGACCGCGGTCGTCTCAGACGTGGCCCCCGGCCCCAAGATGGTCAAGCTCCTGTTCGATAACGCTTCCGAGAAGATCGGCGGTACGGGCTTGCTGTATGACCGCATTCCAATTGCCAGCACTGACGCGCCGGACATTGCGGCTAAACGTCTCGACGGCATGAACCGCCTGGTCCACGACCACACCGCTTTGATCATTCGTGCCAAGGACACCCTGGCAGGCACGCATAACTGTATGGAAGGACTGTAGGTAAGGAGAAGAGGCTAGCAGGATTCGCAAGTGGCGCAGGTTTCAAACTAGCCCTGAGGACTCCGGCAGCCAAGTGCTGAGCCTGTCGAAGTGCTCAGCACAGAGTCTGTCACGGGGCCTGCGCTACCGGGGACACGAGGCGCGGTGCGTTTCGCGAAGGTGTCTAGTGGGACGCCTTCGGGACGCTATTCACCAACCCTCGCCCTCACCCTTACCCTCTCCCCCAGGAGAGGGAACTGCTCACCTCCTCTAGGAGAGGGAACTGCTCATCTCCTCTAGGAGAGGGAACTGCTCATCTCCTCTAGGAGAGGGAACTGCTCATCTCCTCTAGGAGAGGGAACTGCTCATCTCCTCTAGGAGAGGGA
>JAPOQA010000063.1 GCA_026710945.1 Chloroflexota bacterium | reverse complement strand
GCTTGTCGAACCGCTCGTGGTGAGCTTGTCGAACCGCTCGTGGTGAGCTTGTCGAACCATGAATGGTTTGCAAGACAGATCCGCAAAACCGTTTACCCTTCGACAAGCTCAGGGCGAACGGATGAGACCTCACAGCGTACGGATGGAACCTCACGGCGAACGGATGGGACCTAATGGCGAACGGATGGAACCTCACGGCGAACGGATGGAACCTCACGGCGAACGGATGGGACCTCACGGCGAACGGATGGAACCTCACGGCGAACGGATGGAACCTCACGGCGAACGGATGAGACCTAATGGCGAACGGATGGAACCTAATGGCGAACGGATTGAACCCCAGGGTGAACGGATGGAATACCAGAGTGGACGGATGGAATACCAGAGTGGACGGATGGGAACTCACGGCGAGCGGATGATACGGATCACAGCCCCCGCCTGCAAATACGCTCTCAGAATAGCAAAGAGAGGCCAGTTCCCGAGCCCAGGAACCGGCCTCTTTACGAACACCAATTGCGTGCCTACTCCGATGCGTTCAGCGCCGCGAGCTGCTCCTGCAGGTTGGCAAGAAGCTCCTGCGGCTTGGCTTCCTTTTCGGACTTCTTCAAGGTCAGCCGCCATTCCGAATCGGCGGCTCCCTCGATGCTCGTCTCATAGCCGTTCTTCGCCGCTTCCCAGGGGATCGTGCCGAGCGCAGGCGCGTGGTCGGTGAGCACCTCCAGGGTCTCGTCACCGGACAGCTTCTTCAACGCCTCAGCGGTCTTCATCATCGGATACGGGCAAATCTCACCGCGCACGTCAATTTTCATGGTTAACCGCTCCTGTCAAATGCGTTCATCTTCCTTAAGCCTTGTTCAAGCACTATCGTATCACACCGGCGAAACAGCACTCGGAAACCAGCGGGTGAATTGGGCTGCAATTTCCCCTCACCCCGGCCCTCTCCCCAAGGAGAGGGAGTTTTCTATTCGATCAAGCCGCTGTGCATCTCAGTCAAGCCGCTGTGCATCCCGCGCTTCTTGCCTGGGCCGCACTACGGAATGCGCTTGATCACCTGCACGCCGAGGTACGCGCCCGGCAGCAACGAGAGGCCGAATACCCAGCCGTTGAGACCGAGAGACGGGATAGCCGAAAAGAACGCGCCGATCGTGCACCCAATCGCGATACCGGCGCCATACCCCATGAAGGTGCCGCCGATAACTGACTGCACGTAGCGCCGCTTCACCGGCGGCACCCGCACCTTGAATTCATTGGCGAGGAGGGCTGCGACCAGCGCCCCGATAATGAGGCCGCCGTCCAGGAACAAGCCTTCACTCGTCCACCAAGAGCCCGTCCCCAGAGTCAGGTTGCAGCCCGCGAGACCGTCCACGCCGAGCAGCGCCGGCGCTTGAATGCGTAAGAGGCCGCTGGCGATGCGGTCCGACCACGCGGAGAGCTCGCCGGTCACGCCCAACGGACGAGAGTATATGTAAATGAAGACGTTGACCACGGCCAGGGCGATTGCGCCTACGGCAATCGGCCAACCCTTTACGAACACCAGGTCGTATACTTGCCGCAGCTTTGCGCCGAGACTCATTGGGGGCATTTCATTCTTGCCGCCGAGCGCAAAGTTCGGCATGGGACCCGAGCGGTATTCCCACCAGTAGCTCAGCAGCACGATACCGGCAAGCGCCAAGAGAGTCAGCGCCACCGCGCCGCCATAGCCTAGCCACTTGGGCAGAAAGACCACCGGCATGTCTTTAATGTGGTTCGTCCACCACCAGTTCCAGGTGAGCGTGGAGAGGTACAAGCCAGCCAGAATCCCTGCCAGCGACGCCCACGACGCCACGTAGCCCTCGCCGATGCGGTACATGGTACCGGAAACGCAGCCCCCGGCAATCACCATGCCGAAGCCAAAGGCCACGCCGCCCACTACTAGGTGCAGACCGATGGGAATCACGTGCGCAGCGGCGGGTAAGGCGCCAAATGACGGCTCCGGCACCATCATCTGCATGACCAGCCAGAACCCAATCGTAGCGACGCCAATCGCCACAGCCAGAGCTCGCATGGTGCTGGCGTCGCGCATGAGAAAGATGTCGCGGAAGCCGGAAGCAAAGCAAAGGCGACTGCGCTGGAGAATCGCCCCAAACGCCAGTCCAAACAGCCACATAACAGCTAGTGTGGAGTTCACTACGGCAAGATACGCCAGGAAAATCACAACAACCGCCACCACGGCGACGCGGGTGACGACACGGCCTGAAAGGAGTTGTCCCTGTGCGCTCGTCTCTTGGGCTTCAACATTTGTGCTCATGGGTGTCTCTCACAGCCTAAAAGATTGCTGAAATTCCGTTTTCATCAATGCGCCTGCTGCACATGGTAGCACACGCACACGGTTGTACATGTATGCGAAACTACATTACAAGACTATGATGACTTAGTTGGTTTGATTTATCAAGTATATAGTGTTCACCGTACTCCCATTGCTTGCCTTGCAAGCATTCACGACCCTTTCAATCGAGGCATGCTTGGACCCATCAAGCGAAACGGTGGTTGCCCCATTGAGGCGGCCATGGTGCACTGCTGAGTCCGCTCCGGTTGACATTGTCTGACTGTTCCCGCTAGCGTGAATACGTCCCTCACAGCCAAAGCGGCGCGACCCGCAAGGCGCACGTAATGCCACAAACCATGCTGAACACTGAATGGCTAACGATGCCAGTGCAGGTATTTATCTCGACATGAACCGTTGGTCCAGAATCCCCCAGGCGCTCTGTCTCGTGCTCTTCCCGCTCAGCTTCTTGCTGCTGAGCAACACGACCCTGCATCCGGGATTTGCCGGGACGCCAGCGGAGCAGATTCGGGGCCTGGCTGCAGATGCCGCAAGATGGCAATTGGTACACGCCGGTCTGGCCGGGGGAAGCCTGCTGGGCTTAGGGGCCATCCTCACCCTCCGGTCACTGCTGCCTCGCCCGCGCATTGCCGCAAACGTCATCACGGCAATCGGCATAGTGGCGACCGCATTGCTCGCGGGGATATTCATGCAGGAAGCGCTCGTCGTGCCGAGACTGGCAGTAGCATGCGTGGATTCCGGCGAGGCCTGCCTCTCTCTTGCCAACCAAGCGTTTGTAGACCGTTTCACCGATCTTGCCCTGAACCGTGTGCCGCTCCTGTTCCAAGGCGGCGCACTCTTGACGGTGACGATCTTCGCTCTTGGCCTGATAGGCCTGCGCGCGCGGGCGCTGGTCTTGCGGGAATCGCTGCCGCTCATGGTGGGAGCGACGGTCGTTTTTCTCTATGGCCCAGGGTTGCACGGCGTGCCGCTGGGACTGCCCTTCATCGGGTTCCTCATCCTGCTGGCCGGATTTGGTTTGCTGTCGATCCGGCTCTTGCGGACAACGTAGGAAGGAACACCGTCTTGGGGTTCTCGTAGATTGCGGAATTAGTCGATTTGGGCGTGATCTCTTCGTTGGATTAGGTTTCATGTCATTCCGAGCGCAGCGAGGAATCTAGAATTCGTCCACTCGAGATTCTTCGTTGCGGAGTCTATCCTGAGCTTGTCAAAGGTCTCCTCAGACCTGTCCTGAGCTCAGTCGAAGGAATGTCCGACCAAGGAACAGGGTTGCGCATGGGGTCTGTAATATGCCCCGTATTTTGGCATAGCCAAAGCCTAGACTGACTAATTCCGAACCTTACAAACCTTGACAGAAGCAGGAGTTGCAAGCTATACTTCCTATTGTAACTTGGAGGCGGTAGCGGGACTCGAACCCGCGATACTTCCTTGCGAGGAAAGTGCATTGCCACTTTGCTATACCGCCACTACTAACCACCGAGGTATTGCAGTACCTCGGTGGTTTTCTATTCGTACCACTGTACAATTAACCGGCAATATATGTCAAGTTAATTTGACTAGTCTCAACTAATATAGAGAGCTTTGCAAAGAGCTATCGGTATCCCGGTAGCTCTTTTTTGTGTTAAACTGGCCGGTGCCACAGGTTAATGGTTTTTCAGTAAGAGGGAGACCGTTATGTTTCGAGCTTTGTTGCTTGGCTTTGTTTTGTTGTTCGCTTTGTTTTCTAGTTCTGCTCACGCATTCCCCGGGGATCCGCCCAGGGTGTGCAATGCTGACTATGGTTTCCAAGCTATCTATGAGTTGATTCCTGGTACCGTAGGTAGTTGCATGGGCACGGCAAACTACAATGATAGCGGTGATGTTGTTCAGCAGACTGCCAATAGAGACAAGAATGACAACATCATCTTTGGCTTGTTTGTTTGGCGGCAAGCTGATAACCGTGCAGTGTTTACTGACGGCGCTCGTACTTGGATTATTGACCCTAAAGGCGTGTTGCAAAGCCGCCCTAATAGCGAGGCGTTTGCTTGGGAGGGTACGCCTGTTCCTACGCCTACGCCCAAGCCCACACCGGTACCGCCAGTTCCGCCGCCCGGAGAAGTGGCACCAATAACAGACCCTGACTTGGTTCGAGTGTTTGATCTTTTGAGGGGGGATGCTACTGGCAGGCACGCAGCCAGGGTAATCGAGCAGTATAAGATTGTTGTTTTGTACTTGGCGTTGCCTCCGCACATTCCTAGTGATACAAGCGGATACTATACATCTGATTTCAACACGATTGTTCTCAATGCGTTGATGCGCGGAGACGATAATGCTACCGCCGCTACGATTATTCATGAAACCTATCACGCTGAACAATACTACATTAGGGCGGGGTACGAGAGAAGCCCTTTGGAGTGCTTACAAGAAGAGGTGGATGCCTTTAGGCTTGAAGCTAAGTGGCTGCAATCACGCCAACCCGATAACTTTATCGTGGGACTCTACCTAAATGGATGGGTGTTAGACTTTGTTTTGGTCAATCCGGCTTATCAAGAACTGTGCTTGGGCGGTACGCTAGAGTAAAATCCTTGACAGACCTTGACAGCTTTTGATAGACTAGTCGGTAAGTAGCAGGCGGAGCCGGTGGGATTTGAACCCACGAGGGTGCTGCTAACACCCTGGTCGATTATCAATCGGCTGCAATAAACCTGGCTATGCGACGGCTCCAACTTCTTCTCAGCGACTAGTCTACTCACAATAGACTAGTCGCTTTCTTTAAGTTTAACAGCCTAGCATATTAACGTATATATGTCAAGTTAATTTAGGTGATTGCCGCAAAAATTCCTTGACATCCGTTCATAATTATTCCGATGATTGCAAGCAAGATGATGAAGCCAATGATGGGGCCGATGAGGTCGCGGATCACCATGAAGACCAAGACTACAGCAAGAACAACGTGCATTAACGGATGGAGTGGCTTGTCTTCCTGTGGCATAAGGCGCTCCCTTGCGGAATAGAGGTTGAACCTTGCCACAGGTTAGCTTTCCAGCCCGCAAGGGAACATCAGAGGTTCCCACCTCTAAGTTGTGCCCAAGCGGGCAAGCTGGAAAGACTAAATTGACCTGTGGCAGGACCAGTGTATCACAGGGGAGCGGGGGAGTGGTAAAACAAAAACGCCACCTTGCGCAGCTAGAAAGCCCTTGGTCACGGGTTCTGCGCTTGGTGGCATCTATGTCTAGCATACTTAAGGTGTCAAAGAGTTTCAAAGGGATTCTATGGATAGCTTGCGATGACTATTTCCCGTAGATTGAGTCTTTGAGCGCGGCACACTCCACTGGTACAATAGGGGAGTTGCAAATCTCTCCAAGAGTCATCCTGTCGTGTGGCGAGCAATTCTTGAGCAGGATGCCGCCCTTGCCTAATGAATATTTGCTAGGATAGGGATGCGTATTTGATCGATAACGGGGTGTGGCGCAGCCTGGTAGCGCGCTTGAATGGGGTTCAAGAGGCCCCCGGTTCAAATCCGGGCACCCCGACCACTCACTGACTTCCCTCTCGCCTAATTTTGCCTGGCACCTAAACCGCCGCGGTTGCCGCACGGTCGCGCAGGCGCGCGCGGACGAGCGATTGCAGCGCTTCTACGTCGGGCGTCTGACTCAGTTCTTTGGCAGACACCAGAAGCGTGATATCTTCGCCCTCCTCCATAAAGACCGCTGGCAGCTTGAACGGTATCAGTCTGGAGTGTTACGCCGCCAGTTCGTCGCGGTGGGCAAAGACCGCTGGATGTGGTAGTTCTTGCACGAATCGCCGCCAGGCGCGCTTCATACCAAGGTTGCCGTAGGTAATCTGACACAGACTACAGGGATAGGTTTCAGGCGAGACTATCTTGTGTACGTAGTCCTTGAGCTGCGCGAGATGCCCAGAGTCGGCATTGTAAACGAAGACAATGCGGCGCTCGACGTCCATCTACTCCGCCCTTTTTTTCCTGCGCACGCATGCACTTGGCTCGTCAGACCGTTTGCAGTGGCACAATGGTGTGGGAACCGAGCGTTTCGTTGAGAGAACCCGAGCGGTAGCCCTGCATGTCAAGAGCCACGTACTTGAAGCCGACCTCCTTGAGCGCCGCGACGATTTGTGTATGAACGTCGTTCTCAAAGAGCCGCAGCAGGTCTTCCGCAGGCGCCTCAATCCGCGCTATGTCGCCATGATGGCGCACGCGCACCAGACGAAAGCCGAGCTTGTGTAAGTAGAGCTCTGCTTGGTCAACTTCGTGCAGCCTTTCCAGCGTGACGCGCATGCCGTAGGGAATGCGCGAGGCCAGACATGCGCCGGCAGGCTTATCCCACGTCGGTAGCCCAAGCTCCTTTGAGAGCTGCCGGACTTCATGTTTCTGGAGTTCGGCTTCCACCAACGGCGCGCGGGCATTGAGCAGCTTAGCCGCCTCCATGCCCGGGCGATGATCGCCAAGATCGTCCATGATGCCGCCGTAAATGATCGTGTCAAAGCCCTCTTCTTGGGCGATAACTTGCATTTCCGTGAAGAGTTCCTTCTTGCAGTGGAAACAGCGGTCGGGATTGTTGACGGCGTACTCTTCTCTTTCAAGCTCGTGGGTCTCGATGAGGCGATGCTCGATGCCGATCTCGGCCGCATAGACTTTCGCCTCTTCCAATTCAGTCGCCGGGTAGGTCGGCGAAAGCGCCGTAACGGCAACTGCGTCACGATCCAGCACGGCATAGGCAACTTTCGCTAGAAAGGTGCTATCAACCCCTCCTGAGAAAGCGATGAGCGTCCGCCCCATACCTCTTATGAGTTGCGCGAGATTCTCATACTTTTCGTCTAGTGCTACCGTAGCCATTCATCAACCTCCCAGGGTCTTTCGTTTTGAATCCATCACCTTGCCGGAGCGACGGCCGGCGATTACGTAGGCTGCGCCTGCAAATCGGTTCTGCACTATCATTCTACGTGAAACGAACCATTACCGCGCAGCGCATTAAAGCGAGAGGCCTGGCAACGCACAGGGTAACACACGTTAAAAGGTACATTGCGGGATGCGCGCTAGAATATCTCGTCCGGGTCGAGGGTAAAACCGTGCAGCGTGGGCGAGGTCAGATTTTGACCGGGGCCGTAGATGCCCGTGACGGCAAAGCCGCGTTCTTCCAGCAGCAGCACCGTTACGGTCTTGGCATCGGGGTCCACCAGCCAGTACTCTTTGACGCCGTGTGCGGCGTAGAGATCTCGTTTGAACGTCCCGTCGCGCGCGGCGGTGGCGGGAGAGAGGATTTCGACCACCACGTCTGGCGCACCGCGGACGTTGTCACCGTTGCGGAGCACGTGCTCTCGTTCCCTGGCAACGAAGAGCAAGTCAGGCTGGACGACGTCTGTGTTCGACAGCACTACGTCGCACGGCGCGCGGCAAAGACCTGTCCCAGACCTCTCTCCTGCACGAATACGTGGAAGAGCGCTCCGAGCTGCATTGCAACCCTCTGGTGGGATAGGCGTGGCGCCGGCGCCATCACTAACTCTCCGTCCAACAGTTCGTAACGCTCATCGTCTGGGGTATTTCGGTAGTCGTCGTAGGTCAATTTGATGGCGGGCGTAGAACTAGCCATGTCTGCCCTCCTATCTGCGAAATCTACCGCGTACGAATAGCGCTCTTAGCGACCGTGGACACAACCTTACTGCCATTCTATGCGAAACGAAGTCTTGCAGTCATGCGCGGCAAAGCGAGAATCTGCGCATACCCAAGGCGGCAGGGCAGCGCCAGAGGATTCCGGCATATACGCTTGCCTTGCGCGGCTTCTTCACACCGTATCCGGCACAACCTGCAACGGTACTGCACCAATCTCGCGTTGCCGTATCGTGTACCCGCGCACGTCCGGTTCTGCCGGGTTCGCCAGCGAAATGACAACGTGCACTGCCCCCGGATACCGTTCGGCCAATTCGCCGTTGCCCATGTCGAACTCCGCCTCGGCAACGTCTGTCGCCGATGGATACGCCGGTGAGGCAACATGGGAATGGAATATTCCCACGATTTGCCAGTCTCGCTCGTATTCCACCGTACGTACGATGTGCAGGAGATCCTCCGGATGAATAGTGAAGCGAATGGGGCTGGCCGCGGCATTCCGCGCCGGAAAAACCGCCAACACGCTGCCATCCTTGCCGCCCAACATGCCGCAGCCTTCATTGGGCGCCTCCGCACGCACGTGGGCGATCATCTCATCGATTTGCGTGGCCGTAATTCGTAGCACGGTCTACCAGCGTTTTACTTTTCTCATGTTTGTCGATGAGTTGCAGGATCTTCACCCGGGCTTTATGTGCCCCGCTCACTACGAAACCGTACCGGAAGTCACGTCTAGCGTTTGCTCCACGGCCGGCATGCCGCAAAAGGCCTCGTAGTCGATCAACTCAGTAACTGTCGGATTGTCGCCGCAAACTGGGCACGCGGGATCGCGCCGCAGCTTGACCTCATGGAAAGAGAGCGCCAGTGCATCGAAGAGCAAGAGCCGGTTAGTCAACGTATCGCCAATCCCCAACAGCAGCTTTGCGGTCTCTACGGCCTGGATGGAACCCACAATGCCCGGCAAGACACCCAACACGCCAGCCTCAGAGCAAGAAGGCGCCATTTCCGGGGGCGGCGGTTCGGGATAGAGGCACCGGTAGCAGCCTTTGCCGGGTTCGAACACCGTCGCCTGTCCTTCAAACCGAAAGATGCTGCCGTGCACGACCGGCTTATTCAAGAAGAGAGCCGCGTCGTTGACGAGGTACCGCGTGGGAAAGTTATCCGTGCCGTCAACAATCACGTCATAGTCGGCAAAGACGTCCATCACGTTATCGGAATTGAGGTGATCGGTATGCGCGACCACGTTCACGTCGGGGTTAACTTCACGCAAGCGGTCCTGGGCGGAGGCTACTTTCGACCTGCCCACATCGGAGTGTCCGTGGAGGATCTGTCGTTGTAAGTTGCTCAGGTCAACTTCGTCGAAGTCAACAATTCCCAGCGTGCCGACACCGGCCGCCGCCAAGTAGAGCGCCGCAGGCGAGCCCAGGCCGCCTGCGCCAAGCAGCAGGACCTTGGCATTCATAAGCTTGCGCTGGCCGATCGGGCCAACCTCTGTCAATATAATGTGTCTGCTGTAGCGCTGCACCTGTTCCGGCGTAAAGAGACTGCGCCGTTTAACAACCTTACTCATGTGCTCCTCCTTCGTTCTCTTGCGTTGACTGGCATTAGATATAGTATACGATGCGCTCGCGCCGTTCTTTCTCACGAGCTACCAGATCGGCAATAGTGTGACGGCTCAAGATCGACTCCACCGCTGACTGCACTTCCTGCCACACTTCACGTTGCCCGCATCCCGGCACCAGCGAGCAGAACGGTATGTTCTCCAGGCATTCAACCGGCGTAAACGGACCTTCCAGGGTAGAGACCACCAGTTCCATAGTGATCTGATCCGGCGACCGCGCCAGTTCGTGCCCGCCCTGTGGGCCGCGAATGCTGCGCACAATGCCCGCCTTGCGCAGTGCGGTCAGCAGTTGGTCCAGATAGGCTTCGGGTATGAACTGCCGCTGCGCGATCGCCGCGCTTTGCACAAGCCCTTGCCCGTAACGATGTCCCAGATCTACCACTGCGCGGACTGCATAGTCCGCTTTCATAGAAATTCGCATGACGGTCTTGCCTAATTAAATGCGTAACTATTGTTAACTAATTCACTTAGTTAACATGATACTCGCGGTGGTGCTAGCTTCGCAAGAAACAGGTGTTGGACTTCGCGCTGCGGCAGCCTAAGCCCGGCGGTTCGGAGGGGAACGAATGGCGCGCAAGACCTCGAGCCGTGGATAGGCCGGGTCCAGAATTCACGGATCTCATTTCGACATGAGACCGCGATGCGCGCCAGACTTATGTTCCGGATGTGCGGCGGAGACTATTCCGTACTGGTTCCCGCCGCTGCGGCAGCGGCTTGCTCGGCGGGAGAGGCGTCCGCAGTCGCCGGACTCGCCGCAACTCCATCTGAATCCTCCGCTGGGTCTCCATCGACCGAGGGCGCAGGTGATTCTGCGGGCTTCTGTGGCCCTCTGACACGATCGACCAGACGGCGCAGCTGTTGGTCGTCCGGAGCCACCGCAACACCCGCTTCCCCTACCGCCAATGCTTCAGCCTCATTGTCAGTCTCCAAGTGCGTCCATACAAGCATCCGGTAGAGAAACGCCTGCGCATGCGAATCGTCTGCCCGCTTTGCTATTTCCAGCCCCTGCGAAAACTGCTCAAGAGCGTCCACAAACTTGCCCCGCTCATAGCAAATGCGGCCGAGCACGGCGACAGGCGCGTAGTTATCGGGGTTATCCAGCACTAGCTGTTCCGCCATCATGGCTGCACGCGTGTGCTCGCCAGCCACGGCGAGTTGCTGAGCAAAGGCGAGCGCAACGTCCAGGTTGTCCGGCTCTTGTTGGGTCGCCTGCTCCAAAGCGGCCAAGGACTCTTGGTGCTCGCCCTTAAGCATGTGTTGCAGCGCAGTTGCCATTCCCGTGGTTGCCGAAGAAGTTGCCACCGCAGGTTTTGCCGGTTCCTTTTCCTTTTCCTGAGTCTCCACACTTGCGGGCGGCTCCGGCTGGGGTCGTTTCCGCCCGCCGCTTTCACGAGCTGGTGTGTCTGACGCGCCCCGCGAAGTTGCTTTTGCCGTGCCTGTGTCAGAGCGTGGCTGGCGGGCCGGCGGCGACGCCTGTCGCGGTCGCGTCCCCCGTCCCCGCTGGCGCGCGGCGTCGTCGCCGCGAGTAGGTTGGCCGTTGCTGCTCTTGGCTGCACGCTCCAGCTCTTGCTTCCGAGATTGAACATCCTTATAGCGGCTGTCCAAATTGCCGCAGCGGGTATAGGCATCGAGTGCCTTATCCGGTGCGCCCAGTTTTTCGTACACTTGGCCGAGGTCGTAGAAGATCTCCGCATCGTCATCCTGCTGACGCACCACGTCTTCGAGTTCATTCGCAGCATCAGAATTCCTCCCCAAGGCGGAAAGGGTGAGCGCCAGTCGATGCCGGTAGCGCGCCTGACGCGGCATCAATCGCACTGCCTGCGAGAAGTGGTTCAGCGCTCGCGACAATTCGCTGCGATCGAAGGAATTGCGGCCGAGGCTATACAGCCGGGCAGCCAGCATATTGCGATCAACGTGCGTATCCAGGGTCTCACCGAGCGGCAACTCCGGCTGATCGAATTGCGCCTGTTCCGTGCGGCGCTTCTCATTCTCGATCACCAGCGAGAGCAGCAGCCCCAGGTCGATGTATCCGTCTGCGACAAGCTTCAAGCCGGGATCGCTTCCCACGCCAAAGTTGCCTACCATTACTTGGACGCCACGGTCACGGAGCCGGGAAAACACCGGAATGAAGTCCCCGTCTCCGGTTAGCGCGAACGCCTTGTCATAGAAACCTACAAAGTCGAGCATGTCCAGCGACATCTCGATGTCCAGATTGCCTTTGTAGCCCCCTCCCGGCAGCTCTTTAGACCGCTTATGGACCACACGAAAGCCGTGGGTTACCAGATAGTCAAGCTGCTGGCGAAAGCCCTCTACCCGCAAGTCCGTGCCCGTATAGTAATAAGCTCCCAGGAGTGTATCGTCTCCTCGGAGCTGGTCGCGGATTAGGTGCCACGGCACGCGCATGATGCCGATGTCTCGGGCTTGGCGTTCAATGTTGGCCGCATCGATGAAAATCATCAGGCGATGCGGCTTTGAAGACTGAAGGGGTGTACCGATTGCGGATTTTAGCGATTCTAGCGGGTGCCCGCAGGCAATACAGATGAGGCTACTGCCTCTGTTCAAACTCCCACACGTAGGACAATTCATTACAATACGTCGTGCCTCACTCTTCCAAATTCCCTTGAATAATAGGGGTCACGTGTCCGGCGTGCCCTTAGCAGGTATGATACCACAGTTCAATCCATGTAGTGCCGCGGCGGGCGCAGCGGCTATACCCTTCTTCAATGCAACGGTAAACACATCGTACTATTCGGTGGGACAATTGACCTGCCTGTAACCCCGTTTGCTTTCCGTTGACCGACAGGACTCGAGGCGGTAGCATTGAAGCGCGCGTTGACGCCCGGGGTATGCGCCAGAGACTGCCTTCTCCCCTGCACGTCTCGCCACGAGTGCCTCGGTTGTGCCACGAACACTTTGAGGCATAAGACAAGACTGATGCGTGGGGCGTTGCATAGTCGATTCTGCAGGTTCTACGCGACTTCACGTCCGTTCAACAACGCGCCCATAGCTCGCATCATTCTCGATTGCCAGGATTTCTCATGACACCGGAGCGGACGGTCTACAAAGTTGGCGTCACCGGCTATCCCCTTTCACATACGCTCTCCCCTGCCTTTCAACAGCCGGCGTTCGACCACTACGGTATACCGGCTACGTACCGCACGTACCCTGTGACAGCGGCAGAATTGCCGTCATTGATCGCCGCGATTCGCAGCGCGGAGTGGCTGGGGCTCAACGTGACCATTCCGCATAAAGAAGCCGTCGCTGCCCTGGTTGACCGCTGCACTCCTACTGCTGAAAACATAGGCGCCGTCAATACGCTCTTCAAAGACGGCGGGAGCCTCCTCGGCGACAACACCGATGCCCACGGCTTCTTGACTGCGTTGCGGACGGACGGTGCTACCGACCCCGCAGGCGCAAAGGTGCTCGTGTTGGGCGCAGGCGGAGCGGGACGCGCCGTGCTCGTGGCGCTTGCGCAGGGCGGCGCTGCGCAAATCACACTTGCCAACCGGCACCGCGAGCGTGCCGAAGGTCTCTTGAGGGCCCTCAAAGAATCGCTGAGCGCCCAGGACTGCAATGTGGTGGACTGGGCCGGCACAGCGCTGCACCAAGCTGCGGCAGCGGCAGACATCATCGTAAACTCTACCGCCGTGGGCATGTCCAAAGGGCCCGCGCCGGAGCTATCACCCCTGCCCTCGCACGTATTCCAAGGAAACCAGTTCGTATTCGATCTCGTCTACACTCCCAGCCGCACGCCCCTGCTCCGCCATGCGCAAGAGGGAGGGGCGCGCACCCTGGACGGCCTCCCAATGCTCGTCTATCAAGGCGCCGCGGCCTTCGAACGCTGGACAGCAAAGCCCGCGCCCCTTAAACTGATGAAGGCCAAGGCACTGGCCGCGCTTGGTACATAAGCCCCCGCTGATTTCCCCCTCTCTCTGTGGGAGAGGGCCGAAGTGAGGGCATGTGGCCGCAGGTGATTGCGGGGGGAGTGACACCTGACTCTCCGCGGTTGCTCTATGTCACGGGGGCAAGCGTGGAACGATTGTGTTCCCTGAATCTGCGGCACGCCACCATACACAAAGGCATGAGATTACTGTGCTACGCGTACTGAAGATCCTCACCGCCGGTGAATCGCATGGGCAGGCGCTCCTGACCATCGTGGAAGGCATGCCGTCCGGACTACCCATCTCGGCGGAGGAGATCGGCCACCACATGACCCGCCGCCAGCAGGGGCACGGGCGCGGCCGCCGCCAGCAAATTGAAAAAGATGCCGCGGAGATTCTCTCCGGCGTGCGCCACGGCAAGAGTATCGGCAGTCCCATTGCCATGTTGGTCAACAACAAGGACTGGGACAATTGGCAGGAGATTATGGCGGTTGAGCCGGTGGAGACGCCGGTTAAGAAAGTGACGCACCTGCGCCCGGGCCATGCCGATCTCGTCGGCGTATTCAAATATGGATTCGATGACATTCGTCCCATTCTCGAACGGTCGAGCGCCCGCGAAACTGCAGCCCGACTCGCCGCCTCCGGCGTATGCCGCGCCCTCCTAAGTCATTTTGGCATCAAGATCGCGAGTTACGTCTCGGTGCTTGGACCGATTGAAATCGACGGCGCGTACGAGGTGACGCAGCATCCCGATACCGTAGACTGGGACGCGCTGGAAGAAGACCCGCTGCGCTGCCCGGATCCCGAGGCAAGCCGCCGTATGGTGACGCTCATTGACCAAATGAAGGAGGCAGGCGACAGCCTGGGCGGCGTCTACAACGTCGTTGCCTGGGGTCTGCCGGTCGGGTTGGGCAGCCACGTCTTTTGGGACCGCCGTCTGGACTCACGACTGGCGGCGGCAATTCTGTCTATCAACGCCACCAAAGGGGTCGAATTCGGTTCAGCGTTTGAAAACGCGCGCAAGCAGGGCTCCGAGGTGCAAGACCAAATTCGCTTCGAGAAGGGCCAGGGCTTCTCTCGCTTGAGCAACCGCGCGGGCGGACTGGAAGCGGGCATCAGCAACGGGGAGCCGCTCCTCGTGCGGGGGGCGCTGAAGCCGATTTCCACAATCAAGAGCCCGTTGCCTTCCGTGGACTTAACAACTCTGGAGCCGGCTCAGGCACACTACGAACGCGCTGACACCACCGCCGTGCCTGCCGCCGGGGTCATTGGCGAAGCGATGGTGGCAATTGTATTGGCCGATGCGTTTCTTGAGAAATTCGGCGGCGACAGCCTGGCGGAGATCGAACACAACTATCACGGATACATGGAAGGGCTGCCACAATAGAGAGCGTAGTACTCATCGGCCTCTCGGGCACGGGCAAATCTTCCGTAGGCAGAATCCTGGCACGCAGGCTGGGGTGGCGGTTCGTTGACACCGACAACGAGATCGAGCAGCAGGAAAAGCAGCGGATTACCCAGATCTTTCAGGACAAGGGCGAAGTTCACTTCCGCTCGGTCGAGCAGCGCATCGTGCGGGAAATCTGCGCCCAGCGGAACCAGGTCGTCAGCACCGGCGGCGGGGCTGTACTCGATCCGGATAACCGTGCCGCGATGCGGCAGCAAAACCTCGTAATCTGGCTCCGGGCGACTCCGGAAACCATCTTCAACCGCCTGAAGTGGAGCGTGCACACGCGCCCCTTGCTCAAAGCCCCCGACCCACTTGCCAAGATTCGCGCAATGGCAGAAGAGAGGCACCAGCAGTACAGCGATGCGTGCCACGTGTCGGTACACACGGATGATAAGAGCCATGAGGCAGCGGCGGACCTTCTCTGGCAACAGGTGGAACCATGGAAGAAGCGCTGATCGGCCGCGACATCTTGCCGGAGCTGTCAGATGCCTTGGCACGCCACGGCATTGACGGCAGACTTTTCATCATTGCCGACGAGCGCGTAGCTGAGCGAACGCACAACCGGCTGGCAGAGACGCTCGCGAACAACGGCCACACAGTATCCTCCTACCTCGTGCCCTCCGGCGAGGAGAGCAAGAGTCTGCGCCAGGCCGAACGCATCTACCATTGGCTTGCGGAACACCGGGCGGAACGCAAGGAAGTCATCCTGGCCTTCGGGGGCGGTGTCGTCGGCGACCTGGCCGGCTTCGTGGCCGCCACCTACCTGCGCGGTATGCCGTATGTACAGATCCCAACGACTCTTGTAGCGCAAATCGACAGCAGCATCGGCGGCAAGGTGGCCGTGGACCTGTCGGAAGGCAAGAACCTCGTTGGCGCTTTCTACCCCTCGTTGATTACGTGCATTGACATTCGCTTCTTGGAAACGCTCTCCCAACGCGATCTGCTGGCCGGCTGGGCGGAAGTCCTCAAGACGGCGCTGCTCTTCGATCCACCGCTCTTCGCGGAGATTGCCAGCCGCGGTCCCGCCGATCTCACGCCTGAATTCCTCCTCGAGGTCGTGCCGCGCTGCGTGCGGTGGAAGCAAGAGGTGGTTGCAGAAGACCCCAAGGAGCAGGGCATCCGCGCGCTCCTGAATTACGGCCACACCATCGGTCATGCCCTGGAAGCCGCCACCGGCTACCAGACGCACCTCCACGGTGAAGCTGTCGCCATCGGCATGCACGGCGCGGCACGTATCGCCCGTCACCTGGGCGTGCTCAGCCAAGGGGCGTTCGACAAACAACAAGCCGTCATCGCGCAATACAACCTACCACTCCAATACGCCGACGTAGACCCCGCCGCTATCCACGACGCGATCGCCCTCGATAAGAAGAACCGCCAGGGCAAGGTGCGCTGGATCCTCTTGGAAGACATTGGCACGCCGCGTATCGAGAGCGACGTACCGCAGACGCTGGTACGTCAAGTCATACACGAACTACGGGCAAGCTAATGCACTTTGTCGAGTAGCTCTGCTGCAATAGTCCAAGCCAAGCGGTGAAGTCGGCAATTTCATCCGTCATTCCCGCGCACGCGGGAATCCATCCGCCTCTTCCGCTGCAACTCTCTTGTGGGAGGGGGACAAGCCCCCGCGCTACATGGGGCGGCGCATGTCAGCCCGTAGTTCCCGCGCATGCGGGAATCCATACATCCCGACCAGTTGTGTTCTCCGCAGGCGGCGGAATATCCCCGCGACACATTCCAGACAACACCGGCGCGGCTGGTTTGCCTTCAAAGGGCCGCTTCGCTCACAGACCAGTCGAAGCACAATGTCTGCCCCTAGCTGCTAAAATGTAAAGCGTGACTCTCGTTCAATCTTTGTACCCAGAGGAAATCAATGGCACAATTCATCTTCTTTTATCGCGCGACGCCGGAAGCTATGCAGCGGATGGGGAGCGCGACGCCTGAGCAGCAGCAAGCGCACATGGGTAAGTGGCAGGCGTGGACTGAAAGCAATGCGGAGTCGCTGCTGAATGCAGGAACACCGTTCAGCGGCGGGCAGGTCCTGACCGGCAGTGGGAGTTCTGACGTAGACGGGACCATGATGGGCTACGCGGTTTTGCAGGCAGAGGACATGGGGGCCGCCCAGGCCATTCTCAAGACCGATCCCTTCCTCGACCAAGGCGAGGGCTGCTCCATCGAGGTCTACGAGTGCATGTCCATGCCGGGGTAAGATCTACGGCTACGTTGCCTTGGCCGATTGCCATCGAATCGTAGCCGCAGGAGAAGAGAGAGCTCTATGGAGTACCGCCAGCTTGGCACTACCGGCGTGCGTGTATCCACAATCGCCTACGGCACGTTCCCGCTCGGCACCTATGCCGATACGGCTGCGGGAGTGCGGATGATCCACGCCGCCATGGACCGCGGTATGAACTTCATCGATACAGCCAACGTCTATTTTAGAGGCCGCTCGGAAGAAATCGTCGGTGCGGCGCTGAAAGGACGGCGCCATGAGGTCGTCCTCGCCAGCAAGTTTGGCCACCCGATGGGAGAGGGCCCCAACGAACGCGGCGCCTCACGCTACCACATCAATCACGAGATTGAAGGTTCGCTGCGACGCTTGCAGACCGACTGCATCGACGTTTATTACATCCACATCCCAGACCCGACCACGCCACTGGAAGAGACCCTCCGCGCAATGGACGACTTGGTGCGTCAAGGCAAAGTGCGCTATCTCGGCACCTCTCACTTTGCCGCCTGGCAGATTGTGGACGGCCTCCGGCTCGCGGAGCGCAACGGGCTGACGCCCTGGGTGGTGGAACAGCCGCGGTACTGTTTGATTGACCGAGCTATCGAACAAGAAGTAGTGCCGATGGCGCAGGACTTGGGCATCGGCATCGTGGCGCACAGCCCGCTCGGCGGCGGCTTCCTCACCGGCAAGTACAAGCCTGGCGAACCCCCACCGCCGGACTCCCGCTTTGCCTCCCATCCCGGCGGCATAACTTCCCTGCCGCAACACTACGACCTGATGATGACCGAGCCGAATGTGGCCGTGGTAGACACCGTGCGCGCCCTTGCGCGTGAGCACGACACAACGCCCAGCGCCATTGCCTTGGCGTGGGTGATGGCGCAGCCATTCGTTTCATCAGCCATCATCGGCCCCAAGAATCCTTACCAGCTCGAGGACAATCTCGCAGCCGCAGACGTCACACTCACGCCGGAAGACTTGGCGCGCCTCGACGCCGTCTCTGCATTCGCCCGCAGTCTCATACGCACCTGAGTGCCGGCCGACCCTCACGTACGGACGCCGCCCTCCCCTTCCACACTTGCTTCGGCACATTGCGCGATGCGCTCCCTCTCCGCCCGCACCAGTGCCTCTTGCTCGGCGCCGACACAGAATCCCCAGCCGCGTCTCGCTCCTCATGCAACCGCCGCCCTTGCCAATTCACGCCGGGGGGAATACTAAGCAGGGCCCGCATGTTTGTCGGTACACGGGCGGCCAAAGGCGTCGGCAAAGAACGCGGCGACGCGCTCAGCGTATGGTTCGCGCAGTCCTTCGTGGGCACGGCCGTGGTTTGCGTCGGGGATGATCCAAATCTCCTTCGGTCCCTCGGCAGCGAGATAGAGTTGGTACGCATCCTGCACGTACACGACGTCATCTTCCGTACCGTGGATGATCAATAGGGGACACGGCGCACACCGCTTGATGTAGTCTAACGGCCGCACCATGCCAAGCACGTGATCGAGCTTTTCACCGACAAACCGGCTCGAGAACCAGATCGTAGGCGTGCGGAAAATAGAGGGAGGCAGATTGGCGATCCTCCTGAAACCGTGATCGATTGCTCCCCTGAGCGTCGCGAACGCGCTATCGGTCACGATGGCGCGGACGCCCAGCCCGTCCTCAATCGTGAGCAGCGCCGTCGCGCCGCCCATTGACACACCGTACACGCCGATGCGGTCTGGGTCCACGTCGCTGCGCGAGCGGAGATAGTCTAGCGCTCCTAGGACATCCTGCCGCTCTCGTAGCCCTAGGGTCGTCACATCGCCTTCGCTCGACCCATGTCCGCGAAAGTCGAACAAGAGGCACTGGAGGTTGCGGGCGTACAGGTCGTACGCAAGATGCACCAGGCCGAAGTGGTTCACGCCGAAGCCATGCAGCAACATCACGGTGCCAACCGGTTGCGGATGGCGCAAGAACCAGCCGGCCAGCCGCGTGCCGTCAGTGGCGGGAAATGCCAGCGGCTCCAGCGCGGGCTCCGGTGGGGGAAGTTCTACCGGCCGCCAGCTACGGTCCGGGTGAACAAGGGTATACCCCGTGCGCACGGAAATCACCAGCACCACGCCAACTGCGCCAATTAAAGCCAAGCCGGCGAGCACGATGATCTGCACATACAGACCGGATAGCGCTTGAACCACGCTCTTCTACTTTCTCCATGACCACGCCTTTCGTTAATCGTAGCAGTGTCACTGCGCTGCCGCAGAAGTCGGCTGCGTCGCATCGCTGCGCCTGTCAAAACACAAAGGGCAGTAACGGGGTGCTAATGCGGTTCCTCATAGGCGGCACGTCCGCCGTCCAACCGGCCGTAAAAGCAGTACAAGCGCGCTAAGATGAGAAAGCATCAACTCGTGGCAATCATCATCGGACTGCCCTCTTAAGCACCAAAAGAGTATGCGAAGCTCTCGGTCAAACTTTCCGTTCATTGTTCGTCAAGGGCTTTGCGAAGCCCACTCACCACGTATGGATAGTTGCTTTTCCGACGAATTTGGAAACTACCCCGCTCGTCCTGAGCCTGTCGAAGGATGAACGAGTCGTCCTGAGCCTGCCGAAGCATGAACGAACACCCTATGCACACACCTTCTAAGAAAACACTGCGGCGCACCCAGATGTCAGCCGGCTAAACCAGCAAGTCCCGAATCGCACCGCAGCGAGGGTCAATCGTTGCCATGTGATGGCCCAATGCGCTCCGCAGGTCGCCGCCTGGAGTTTTCTCATATCCTTTCCGGTGGAGCTGCGTCCGAGAGGTCTGTTTACTTTCTCCTAACTAGAACTTGCCTCATAGATACATCGCTCTGTTAGACTTGCCCTTCGACAGGCTCAGAGCTTGCCCCGTACTTGAAACGGGGGCGAACGGAATAGGCAAGAATCCGTTCGTGCTTCGACAAGAACTTCGCGCAGTACTCAGCACGAATCGGCTATCGAACCGATTTATGGGATAGCTTCTCGTGCGTACGCGAGCGCTGTTCTAGCACCGAATGCTCAGCTTGAGTCACAATAGCAGCTAGCTATTCGTCCCTCAGGCCAGCAGGCATTGCATGAAATGGATTGATCTGGCGTGACGCGCATTCTGGGACCGGCATTCCTTGTCGGTATCGTACTGGGAACTGTCTTCCCGCCGTTTCCGCTGGTGGTGCTTGCCCTTTTGCTGGTGAGTTGCCTAGGCTTGGCGGCCATGGGCATGCGTCCCGTGGCTTTGGGCGCGCTACTCCTTCTTGCCGGCGTGCTGGGGATGGTCCGCACCCACACCACGGAAACCGCCTCAGCCGCCAAGCCTCTGAACCCCTACCTTGCGCAGTCGGTCACGCTACGGGGCTGGGTAGCGTCTGAGCCGGTCCGCTCCGAGCGGAGTACGCGGGTGAGATTTAACGCGGAGTCGCGGTGGGTGGACGACACCTGGCAGCCGATCTCCGGTCAGGTGTGGGTAACACTGCCGCCCAGGCTTTCGGCACAGTATGGCATGGAATGGGAGTTGAGCGGACGCCTGGAAGCGCTTGAGAGCCTGAATAGTCCGTCGTACCAACGCTACCTTGAGCGGCGGGGCGCACAGGCGCTGCTGGCCTTTCCACAGGTTGAGTTTCTATCAGGCGAACGCGGCCAGCCGATCTTGCGCGCACTCTACGGGGTGAAGGAACGGCTGCTTGGCGTTATGGAAGAAATCCTGCCACGGCCTCATGCCCCGTTGCGCCAGGGGATTCTGCTCGGGGCGCGGGCCGGGATTCCCGCTACACTGCGGCAGGCATTCGATCTCTCCGGCACCACACACCTCATCGCCATCTCCGGCTTCAACATGACCATCGTCGCCATCATGCTGGAGAGTGTCACGCGGCGCTTCTTTGGCAGGCGGTCACTGTGGATCAGCATGGCCGGAGTCGCCTTTTACACAATCCTAGTCGGTGCGAACCCGGCGGTTGTGCGCGCGGCAGTCATGGCAATTCTGCTGCTGTTCGCCGCAACCCTGGGACGGGACCGCGATCCCTGGTCGGCGCTTGCTTTGGCAGCGGTGGCCATGACCGCCTGGGAACCAACCATCTTGTGGGACGTAGGTTTCCAGCTTTCTGTGGCCGCCACGGCCGGACTGCTCGTGCTCTCCAATCCCTTGCATGACCGTCTTCGCTGGCTGCCGTATCCCTTGCCCGCGATTGTCGCGCCCACACTCGCCGCGCAGCTTTTCGTCTTGCCGTTACTGATATTCGTGTTTGGTCGCGTATCGCCGTTCTTTCTCATCAGCAACGTCCTGGCTTTGCCGCTCATACCCTGGATCATGCTCAGCGGGGCGGTAGCGACCGCGGCAGGCCTCATCCATACGGCCACCGGTCAAGTCTTGGCATGGAGCGCCTATCTACCCATGGAGGCGTTCATCCGCATTGCAACGGAGGTGAGCCGTTGGCCGTCGTTTACGGTTTCCCCAGGCGCTCTGCTGCCAGCCGCGGTTGCGGTAATCTTAACAGCGATTGTTGTAGCTTGGACGCGTCACAGAGTGCCTGAATCGGGTGCAAACCACAGCTTGGAGAGCACGCCGCTCTCCTGGACGACGATCTTCAGCCTAGGCACGGTTGGGAGCATCCTCTTTGTGCTGTGGGGGAGCGTTGCGGCTGACTTCAATCGTCAACCCAGCGTCACGCTGATCGAACGATCCCTCGGCAGCACCGTCATGATTCAGACGGCCAACCGCCGCCCGCTGCTCATCGGCTTTCGCGAGCCACCCAGCGGCTATGACCTGGACCGCTTGCTGCCTATCTGGCAACGCAACAACACCCTTTGGATCGGTGGCAGTGAGACCTTGCAACCTCGGAACAACGTTGGCGCCATCATCCAGAGCGATGGCGAGAACTGGCAATTGCAGGCCCAAGAGGCGAATGAGCGCCTGGCCAGCGGGGACCAGTATCGAATTGCACTCGGAGCCTCAGATGCCCTTCACATCTATGCCGAGCGTACGCCGGAGTTCATGCTCGCCAAGTTTGGCAACCAGCAACTTGCTATCATACAGTCAAGCGCAAGCGTAGATCGTGTACTGCCGGTCGAGGTGCTCATCGTGCAAGGGGCAGTTACACCGGCCCGGCTGGCACACTTTATCGAGACTCTGCAGCCACACCTGCTCCTGTTGGACGAGCCCTGGCCGGATGTGAACGACGTCCAATGGAGGGCGCAAGGAATCAAGGTCGTGCGGCCGCCACCTCGGGGCTACGTGACACTCCGTTGGGATGGTCAGGTGTGGCAGATAGTGCAATCTGAAAGGGAAGAAATATGATCCGCAAGCTGGCAGTCGTTGGGGGCGGCGCGATGGGCGAGGCCCTTCTCGCCGCTGCAATTGCGCAAGAAGTGTGCAGCCCTAAAGCCATCACGGTCGGTGAACCGGTGGCAAGCCGCCGCGAACATCTCCAGCAGACTCATGGCATTGCCGTGGATTCAGATAACGTCAACGTAGTTGCGGGAGCCGATGTCGTCATCCTCGCGGTCAAACCCCAGCACGCACAAGCGGCGCTGCCGCCGCTGCAGGACGCATTGTCTCAAGACGCGCTTGTAATCTCCATCATGGCCGGCGTCCCATTGAGCACGATTGGTTCGCTCCTCGATCACCAGCACCTCGTGCGCGCCATGCCAAGCATCCTGGCAACTATTGGCGAAGCCGCAACGGTGTGGACGGCATCCACCGAAACGACAACGGACCAACGGTCTCAAGCTCAAGCCTTGTTCCAAGCCGCGGGACTGGAGCTCTTCGTGCCGGATGAACACTACCTGGACATGGCAACCGCCGTAAACGGCAGCGGGCCAGGATTCGTGTTCCTCCTGCTGGAAGCTCTCATCGACGGCGCCGTTCGCGTAGGATTGCCGCGAGATACGGCAACTGCGCTCATCGTACAGACGGTCAAAGGGTCTGCCCTGCTCGCGCAGAATGATGAGCGGCACCTCGCAGAACTCCGCAATCTTGTCACGTCGCCGGGCGGCACCACGGCTGAAGGGCTGCAGGCGCTGGAACAGGGCGGCGTCCGCGCAGCCTTGCAGGATGCCGTCATGGCCGCGTACCGCCGCTCGCAAGCTCTCGCAGCACCTGATTCGAACAACCGCTAACCGGGACTGGACTCGCTGGGCAATCTAGAACGGAAGAGATCCCAAGGCCGCACCCTTGGGAGACAGTGGCGAGGACCTTGCACGTAACTGGCCGCAGCGGCGTTTGAGGACAACCTGAATTGACCGTTCGAATTGAGCCTATTGACCGTTCGTGCTGAGCCTATTGACCATTCGTGCTGAGCCTATTAACTGTTCATATTGCGCCTGCTGACCGTTCGTGCTGAGCCCACTATCCGTTCGTATTGAGCCTGTTGACCGTTCGTGCTGAGCCCACTAACCGTTCGTATTGAGCCTGCTGACCGTTCGTGCTGAGCCTGTTGACCGTTCGTGCTGAGCCTGTTGACCGTTCGTGCTGAGCCTGTCGACCGTTCGTGCTGAGCCTGTCGAAGTATGAACGGTCAATTCAAAGCGCGTTGCGTAACGAGGAGCGTCGAGAGTAGCTCGTTTGCACGTTTCCCTTCTGTCCCGCTACTGACTTGGAACACTCTACAGCCAGCGCCGCAGCCAGTCCACCGCCAGCGTGCCGTGCCACTGGTGTTCGCCCTCAAAGACATCGAGCGCTAAACGCTCCGGCGCCTCGAGCATTGCGTAGACATCCGCCAGCTTGTCATACGCATCGTGCACGCCCGGCAGCGGGAAGATCGGGTCTTCCGTGCCTGCCTCAATCAGCAGCGGTCGGGGCGCGATGAGGGCGCCGATGTCAGCCATTTCCGCGTGTCGCAGTATGCCGGGGATGTAGTTGTCCTCGCAGTGACGCATCGCCATGATCGACCACTGCCACGTGCAGAAATAGCCGCTGATTACGGCTGCCGTTATGCGTGGGTCCATGGCCGCAGCAAACGTCGTCACCGTACCCCCGCCGGAGAGGCCGACGCACGCCAAAGAACCGGATCTTGCGAGACCTGCTTGGTTGGCGTACTCTTCCGCGTAATCGATCACGCGCATGACGTCCCACACGCGCATGCCGATCATCGTGCGTCCCAGCATGAGGGCGTTCATGCTGGCCTGGCGGCAGGAGGACTGGCCCGGCGACTGCGCAACGTCCTCCATTTCGCGCCGTTCGCCGAACGCGCGTTGCTCCGGCGCGAACACCAGAAAGCCCAGTTGCGCAAGCTGGCGGCCGTAGTCATGGTTGCAGCGCCGCATGTGTTCCGCCACCTGCGCGTCCTGGGGCTCGCCGATGACTTCCTGCACACCGGAACCATGACCGTGCAGCGCAATCACAGTGGGATAGGAACTTTGCCCGGTATCGGGCTTCAGGACGTATAGGGGCAGGCGCACACCCGCTTCGCTCGCAATCTCCACCTTCTGCTGGACGTAGCCGTCCTTTTGTACCGTCGCGAGCACCTTCGGCGCGAGGTCTGCACGCGGCGCGCTGAAGCCGCCCAAGAGGCTGGCTACTGTGGCACGGAGTTCCGCTTGCCACTGGGTGAAACCGGCCTGTCCCATCGCCGCGTAGTCATAGACGGGAACTGTATGAGCGTACACCTGGCGCACGTGTTGTAAGGGCGAATACTGCGCGGGTGTGCTTGCTCTCGACATTGCATACCTCCAAACAACCAACCTACTCGGTCAATACTTTACCAGGTTGCAGCATGATTACGCGAAGATCACAGAGATCGCAATTTTGTCCAGAGAGCTTGGGCTGACCGCCTCAAGCATGCGTTATACCATGATTACAGGGCTGCTACAATCGAATCTAGGATGCCACTCTAATCAAGGTACGGGAGGACGAATCATGAGTAAGCAGAGTGATCTCGACAACCACGCCGATCAACTTAACCCCAATAGCGATGCCTACTGGGAATCGAGGGGATGGGACGAGCGGCCCGACGACTGGGAAGAGCGTGCCGACGAGAAGGAGGATGAAGCTGAATAGGGCCGCCGGTGACAGTAGAAACTAACAAATACACGTTTGAGAGCGCGGCAAGAGCTTGGCCAAAAGCAGCCCGCACCGGGCTCTTGCCGCAAGGAGGTGTGACAGGAGGAACCCAGTGGCAGCGTCAACACCGTATAAAGCGCCGTTCAGCGGTCCTGTCATTGGGGCGATAGTCAAGGCACTCGGTCTCCAAGTAGTCGCGCTGCAGAGCAAGACGGCAAAACGCTACTTTAGCGGTAAGCGGGTCAAAGACTACAACAAACATGAGATCTGCGCTGCTGTCGGTAAGGCGCTCGTAGCGCACGGTATCATGCCGTCATCGTTCATACTGGAGCAGGAAGGCTTTACCTTAGAGCAGGTTATTTCGCCCATGATTGCGTGGTACGCCGACCAGTGGGACCAACTCGTAGGGAACATGCGAAGCACATCGGCCCCAGTGGACAGACCGGACCTCGCCGCCATCTCGTACCTCAGACTCGCAGTAGTAGATATCGCTCTCCGCGCCTCTGCCGTCTTGTGGCTGACAGAGGCGACTACACCTGATGAAGGAACACCGCTATGGGCTAGGGAGAAAGGCGGAGCAGAGTACCTGCGGCGACTTCTGGACAAGTGTGGAGAGTCGCGTCCAACCCGCGATGAACTAGCGAACCGACTGAATGTCTCCTATAACACCGTCGACAACTGGCTGGATACTATCACCCGCCCTTCGCGGTCTAACATAGACTTGCTTGCCGAGGAACTAGCGCCACGTATTCCCGATATAGACGTCAAGACCCTCAGATGCCAACTACACCGCCACTACGCTTTATGTGCTCTCTGCGACCTTCTAGCAAACCACTTGGGGCGTGATGTGGTCATAGACCTTGCGACGGTGTTGGTCCGGTTCACAAGCCGCAGTCTCGCCGGTTTCAGGCAGCTCAGCGAACCGGTCCCTGACGACATTGCGAAGCACCAACTCTTCATCCTGCTGTTGGGGTCCCAGGCATTTTCCAGCGAGCATGTGCTTGAGGCGCTCTGGCGCCAAGAGCGCGATCGAGTTTGGCAGGCCGATTTGATGGCGGCATCGAAACCGTGGCACCTACGCCTCACGCATGTCGCCCAACATCTGGGAGGACTCGATGAAGCCCTACGCCGTATCCACGATGAGTATGGGATTCCAATAGAAACCATAAAAGGGCAAATGGACAAGGTACTACACGACGTTCAAGCCGATTTGACTCGGCCGGGTGTTACGGACCAATCTGAATTGGAAGGCATGACGCTGGTCAGGGTCAAAGGAGACGCGCGGTTCAGCGCTAGGAACCGAATGACACAGTTCGCCCAAGCCCGGTCTGAAGGGGACCTTGAAACAGCCATTCTTCATGTCAGGCGGGCGGTAGAACTCCAGCCCGAGAATGCAGAGTACCACTTCCATCTTGGGGCAAACCTAGGCATGGTTGGTGAGATTGAAGAAGGCATCCAAGAGTGCTGGCTAGCCGTGCAACTCAATCCTACGTGGGAACTGCCCCGCGTCGAGGTGGGCATCATCCTGCTCAACGCAGGGCGCAGCCAGGAAGCCCGCGAACACCTGGAGAGCATCGCTTTGGGCCAGGATACCCTGTCAGCGCATCTGGCACTCAATTTGGGCGTTGCCCGCTTTCGGTGTGGTGAACCGGCTGGAGCCTTAGACGTTCTGGAGAAGGCAATCGCAGTAGAACCGGATCATGCCCTTGCTCTGAACATAGCCGCCCACTGCGCCTTTCTAGGGCGTGTCGTCAAAGTAGTTTTATCCAGAGCGCCAGGGCTCTGATCTGGCAGGCAGCCAGGTAAGAGGCCGACGTTTTGGCATAGCGGGTGGCTACTGCCCGCCATTCTTTGAGAT
>JAPOQA010000062.1 GCA_026710945.1 Chloroflexota bacterium | reverse complement strand
TAAGCACAAACCCACAGGGAGACAGGTGAACCAGACCCATCTCCCGATCCATGCGGCTACATGGACAGGGTTTGTGCAGATTAATACAGTTGTGGCACGCCAATAATACGGTACGATTGACTGATATATCAAGAGGGAATCGAAAACAGCCACATTGCTGGACAGGCCATTCGGGATCACGCCCTTCTCTCGCAATGAACGGGCAACCATCTGCTGATCGCAGGCACGGTGAACGCAACGTGACTGTCTCTCAGCGCGAGTTAGCGCTTGAGCTTGCGTCGGATGGCAAGCAGGCTAAGGGTGATGAGAATTGGGCTAAGCAGTAGTTGCATAATTGCCATGAATTGCCCGGTCCAATGCAATGGCTCAGCCACGGATATGCGCAGGAAAGAAAGCACACTCAAACTGTGCAGGAGTGCCCACACAAACATTTTTAGGTCGTTGGTTGGGGATGCGACTCCCGGCTGCCAGAAGATACGAATGATGTTTTCACTAACAGCCCCTGGATTGTCAACTCTGAGACCCCACCCGGTATACACAGAGGTACTCAACAGCAGAAGAACAAAGAGCCAAACGAGAGGTTTCCACCAGTTTTCGCCGTACGTAGATAGGTGAAAATAGAGAGCTTCCAGTGAAAGAACCTCACGTTCATGTCTTGGCTTCGCAAGCCGCCGCACTTCCATTTCGCCCACATAGAATTCACTGGCATCGGCAAAGTCTCTACGGTCCTCAAAATTTCTCCGCAAGTCTCGATACGTGTTTTCAACCTTTTCCCATCTTTCGTCATTTCTAGTCTGATTCCGCTCCCTTTCCACTTCCGAATCTTGGGCTAGTTCCTCACTGCCCCATTCCGGTCTTGATCCACGCAGCATTAGCTCGTCGTATAGTACGTGTTGGCGACCAAAGGATTGATTCCAAATACATGCAGAGAATTCTGAACTATCCAGATTCTTGCAGTGGTAGAAGCACACATTCCGTAGATCTGCATTACGGAATGCTACGAGCGCCATGTCTACTTCCCAGAAACGTACATTTAATAGTGCTAGTTCGGTGTCCTGGGGAGGTAAGCCACCAAATCGTGCCAAACGTCCAAAAGTGACGCGTTCTAGTGTAGTCGGTCCGTAAAGAGCAGCATTGCGAAAGTCTGCATCTTCTTTAAAGAGACATTCGGTGAAGGTAATCTTGGAGTGGGTTTGTAGTTCAACGAAGGAGCATTTTTGACTGAAGATAGTATTGAAAAAGTCGGTTGCAGCGTTTTTGCAAAACTCGGTTCTCCTGAAGTCAACGGCTTCAACAAAGCTCGCACTCGCAAAACTGGACTTTGCACCAAATACCGAATCTCTAAAGTCTGTGAATCCTTCAAATTTTGCATCGTGGAAATCTACCGCGCCGCCGCCGTATCCAGCATGATAGGTTTCATCAAGATTTGCCGTGCTCAAGTCTAACTCTAGAAACCTGGCATTCCTAAAGCTTGCCCTCCCACCAAATATGCCTTCGGCGAAGCTTACGCTACGAAATGTCCCATTTTCAAATTCTACGTCGCCACTGAATCTCGCTCCCGCAAAACTCGCGCTCCTTTCAAATGTAACGCCACTGAAGCACGTGGATCCTGTAAAAGACTGGCCTGAAAAGTTGGCACGATCCTTGAAACAGGCACCCCTAAAGTCTGCCTTACTAAGTTGCAAGAGCTCCGTGTGGAATCCTAAAGGAAACACATATCCCCTATAATTGGAATTGCGCTTTGATTGGATACCATTGGTGAAAGCTGCACAATCTTTTTCCAGGCTAGGATTGTGGAATATGCAAAACCCATCATCTGATTCAGGAATCTCAGTGCAATATAAGTCAACCGCTTCCGAATTGCTCATACGCAAGTGCGTAGGTAGCTCGTATTTGCAGTGAAAGTTCGTAATCATGAACAGTCATCCAAATAAACTAAGACGAAGCAATGAAAAAGCAGGCTGCTGTACCCCAAGGCAAGCAGCCTGCTTTTCTCGCCTATCCGTTTCCGCCTCGTGCCTCTAGGCGCTGACTAACTCCCACAGACCGATCTTGGCGACCGCCGCGTGCACGGCGGCTTTGTCGTCCGGTGAGAGCTCGGCGAGGGGCGGGCGGACGGGGCCGCCGGCCAGGCCGATGGCCATCATCACCTCTTTCATCACCGTGACTTCGTAGCCGCGCACCTTATAGCGTATGTCGTAGATGGGCAGCGTCTCGCGTTCGATCTTTGCCTGGAGTTCGCTGAACCGGCCTTCCCGCGCGAGTTCCAGCGCCTCGATCGATGACTTGGGATTGTAGTTGGCGTTGCTGGAGGTGTAGCCCTCGGCGCCGGCGGCAAAGTACGCGTGCACCATGTCGTCGCCCACGCCCGCCAGCCAGAGCAGCTTATCGCCCACGTAGGAGCGGATGCGCTGGAACATGCGCACGTCGCCCTGGCCGTCCTTGAAGGCCACGATGTTGGGCACGTCCGCCAGGCGGTCGACCAATTCCGGGCCGAGCTTCGCGTGATCGCGCGCGTAGGGGAAAACGCCCAAGCTAGTAGAGTCCGCGATGGCCTTGTAGTACTGGTAGAAGCCTTCATCGCTGGCCTGGCCGTAATGGGGCGGCATCATGAGCAGTCCGTCCACGCCGACGCTCTCGGCAAACTGCGCCATCTCGGCGCTGACTGCCGGATTCACGCCAACGCCCGCCAGCATGAGGCAGCGGCCGTCGGCTGCTTCAACGGTGGCGGCAACCACAGCCTTCCACTCAGTGAACGTCAGCGAGAAGAACTCGCCGGTGCCGCCTGCCGCCAGGACGGCGGGAGAGCCTTCGCGGGCCAGAAAGTCTACGTTGCGGCGCAGGCCGTCGAGGTCGAGGGAGTAATCATCATTAAATGGGGTTACGGGAAACGGGATCACGGTGCGCAAGCGTTCGCGCAATTTCGCTGGACTCATCACTGGTCAAAGCTCCTTCATTCTGTGGACGGTTTCAAGCTATCTTCTACACGGGGTGCTACGACCTATCGTACCAATGCACACTTGCAATTTCCACTTGCGCCGGGCGCTTCACGGCACAAGCTTAGGTGACGAATCTGACCCAGGAATTGGCCTGTTTCTCAGGTAGTCCTAAGTCTCGCCGCATATAATGAAGGGGGATAATGTAGTCAGGAATACCCAAGAGCAGAAGGAGCCAAGCAGCATGCGGAGATTCTTTGCACTCATATTCATTGTCGCTCTAATTTTCGGTGTTGCGGCATGCGGCGGTGACGATCCGGCAGAACCGGAACCTACGGCAGCGCCCGCGACTGAAGCTCCTGCTGCGACGGCTGAGCCGGCGGCAACCTCGGCGCCGGAGCAGAAGGATAGTAGCGCTGCCGCCAATGTAGTCTTTACGATCGATCCGGCGCGCTCCACTGTCCGCTATCTCATTAGGGAACAGCTCGCCAATTTGACCTCGCCCAATGACGCCATCGGCGAGACCATGGACGTTACCGGCACAATTGTGCTGGATGCGGAAGGCAACGTGGTGAGTGAAGAATCGCAGATCGTCGTCGGCCTGGCCGGTCTGACCAGTGACTCCAGCCGGCGCGATAGCTACGTCAAGCGCAACACTCTGCAGACGGACCAGTATCCCAATGCTACGTTCGTCGTGAGAGAGATTCAGGGACTGCCGTGGCCGCTGCCGACCTCCGGCGAGGTGACGGTGCAGATGGTCGGCGACTTCACGATCCGGGAACAGACCAGCGAGGTGACCTGGGAGACGGTCATCCAAGCCGGCGCTCCCGAGTCGACAGGCACCGCCAAGACGACGATTACCTTTGAGCAATTCGGCTTGACCAAGCCGCGCGTGGCTGTGGTTGTCAGTGTGGTGGACGAGATCCGGCTGGAGATTGACTTCACCGTCGTGCGAGAAAAGTAAAAGGCTCCAGCGACGGCGGCAGAAAGAAACGGTCTTCTCTGCTGGTATACATGGGCTTATGGCTGGTGTACTGACAGTGCGCCAGCTTTACCATGATTAGTTATCGGACGTATTCGTTGCAGTCATGTCCCGTTCATACTTCGACAAGCTCAGCACGAACGGGACATGACTACGTATCTGCCCAAGGCGAACCCTCGGCAGCGAATCTCACTAGAGGCGCAGGGCGAACCCCCGATCAAATGAGCCCATCTCGCCCCGGACTCCGGCAAGTGGGGCGCACGATTAGTTTAACGGGGCATGGGGTGCTGGCGAAGTCTTTTAGACTCGCGTTGCTTCCCCTAGAGTCCCAGCACGCGCTCGGCGTTGCCTTGCGTGATCGCGTGGTACTTCTCGTCCGAGTCGCAATACTCTTTCAGCAGCGGCAGCGTCTGCGAGGCGAAGCAAGGTCGGGAACCCATACCTTCCCAGTTGCCCTTGCCGTCCAGGCAGTGGCAGTCCGTGGCCCAGAGCAGTTGCTTCCAGTGGCGGTTCACGAACTCTGCGCCGAACTCCGGGTCACGGGAAATCGCATTGAGGCCGGAACCGGCTGACATGTCCCCATAGAGGTTCGGGTACTTGGACAGCCATTGGTCGCTCAGGCCGCCGCGCACCACGGGACCCGGCGGATAGCTGGTATAGCCCTCGGCGCGCCAGTCGCGGGGCACTTCGGCGCTCACGTTCGCCCACCACGCCTGAGCGTGGGCTACAAATACCGTATCGGGAAACGACTCCAGCACCTGGTCGAAGACCTCGAAGTTATAGTTGTAGTTGCGGTACTCGAAGTGGAGGAGCACCACCCAGCCCAGCTTGCCGCAAAGCTCGTAGATGTCCAGGCTGTCCGGGTGGTCTACCGGCAGCCGCACCTTGTGTTCGCCAAAGCCCATACAGCCCAGTTCATGGAACCTTCGGATTTCATCCAAAGCGTCGGGCCGCAGGGGGTCTACGTGGCAGAAGGGAATGATGGTATCGGGAAAACGATCGTAGGCCTGCAGCGCGTAGTCGGTGCGCATGGCCGTCTGCTCCACGCCCCACTTCTCCTTGGCCATGGCCGTGCTGTTGCCCTTGGCCAGCGGCAGCACCACCGCCTTGCCGCCGCCGTGAGCCTCGATGTGCGCCACCACGTGCTCGCCAATGCGCGGGTTGCCGGCGTCGTAGTCCGTCGGCACCATGATGTGTTGATGAAAATCAATCGGCATGGACTTCTCACCTCTCTGCTTTATGGAGACTTCTATCGCTGTGCACGTAACATGCTTGCCTCAGACTACAGTCGCCGCAGTCCATCACCCGGGTTCCGGGCGCAGAGCTTACAGCGTAAGCGACTGCGGCTGCCCGGTCTCAATCGACCGAAAGAACGCATGCGCCAGGGCCGTGGCGCGTCTGCCCGCGTGGTGATCGGCGCCGATGTGCCAGGGCTCGCCGGTATGCAAGCCGTGGACGAATTCGGTAAGTTCTTGCTGCAGTCCCTCCGGGTCGGCATCCTCAGGGGCGTGGCGTTCGCCGGGGTCCCCTACTTTTGAGCCGGAAACCGTCGCGCGATGCAAGCGGTCGTAGAGTTGTACGCTCGTGCCGTTGTCGAAGACCTCGAAGAAGAACTTGGAGACCGCAGTCGAATCGGCCGCGTCGCCTTGGACGACACTCGCCGCCGCACCACTCGCGAAACGAATGACACCGGCCAGGTTGTCGGGGTAGGTCTTGTTCTCGTGGGTGTAGTTGCCGCCGACGGCGAAGACCTCCACCGGCTCAGAACCGGCCAGATAGCAGACCAGGTCGAACGTATGGCAGCCCTGAGAAAGGATGTTGCCGCCGCCCTTAACCGGATCGACCGCCCAGAGCGTATCGGGCCAGCGGTTGCACATCATCTGCCCCACGAGCAGGAACGGTTCCGGCACCAGCCGTTTGGTCTCTTGGATGAGCGGCGCGAAGCGCAGCTTGAAGCCGGTCATCAGGCGGACACCGGCCTTTTCCACGGCCTCCACCACCGCGTCGCATTGCGGCACCGTCATGGACATGGGTTTTTCCATGAGGATGTGCTTGCCCGCTTGCGCCGCGGCCAAACCGAGGGTCACGTGGGTGTCGTGGTGCGTCGAAATGAGCACGGCGTCAATGGCGTCGTCTGCCAGCACCTCGTTTACGTCCGCCGTAGCGTAAGCGCCGCCAAACTCATTGAGAAACCCCTTGGCGGCATCCGGGAAAACATCAGCATATCCGTGCAGCCGGACACCATCCATGACCACCGCATTTTGCATGTGGTTTCGCGCCATGTTGCCGCAACCAATCACACCCAGCGTAATCATTGTTTCGCTACACTCCTGTAAGCATGAGTCGCCCCGTTGCAAACCGGCGCCGCGCGCCTCGTGGCGGTACGAAGTGGACTTGCGCTGCCGCTGCTCAGTGTGAGCATATCATAGCCGCGGTACATTTAGATAAGCGTACGCCAACAGGAGAAACTAGTCTGAACCGTGATTCTACGCGAGGCATCAGCCACCTGGGCGCCGGACTCTGCTCCAAGCGCCATGCAAAGTGACACATCGACGAGCCATGTTGCTTAATTCAGAAAGGGCCGCAAAAAGAGACTACATTAACCTCTTGACATTCCCAATTATCTACGATGTATGGTATACTGAATGCAACATGCCTCTTGCACGTGACTGTCAGCCCAGGCGATCGGCGACACGAAAAGGGTGGTTTGGGATACGCCGGCCGGCGCGCGGAACTTGCGTATTGCTACGTTTCGCGGCGTAAGCGGACGATAGTGCAAGGGTTTTTCTCTTCTCAGGGTTGAGACGACATCGCCCTTGCCGCAATCCTGAGGCCGGAAGAGCACGAGGAGGAAAGTAACGACTAACGAATGCCGTTACCGGTTGAGGATGTAAAAGCGCAAGTCCCCTTGGTGGACGTCGTAAACGCGGCGGTCCGGCTGCAGCAGAGCGGTCGCTACCTTAAGGGACTTTGCCCTTTCCATGAAGAAAAGACGCCGTCGTTCTTCGTCTTTCCGGAGCGCGGCACGTGGCGGTGCTTTGGCTGTGGCCGTGGCGGCGACGTGATCTCCTTCGTCATGGAGCGCGAGAAAGCCTCTTTCGTGGAGGCGGTAGAATCCCTCGCCCGCGAGGCCGGCATCAAACTTTCGCGCCAGGAAGAACGCCAACGCAGCCGCAACCAGACGCTCGGCCAGATTAATCTGGAAGCGGCGCAACTTTACCATCGCTTGCTGAAGGAGTCGCCGGAAGCGGCCCGCGCGCGCGACTACCTGGCGGAGCGCGGCATAGAACAAGATACTATCGCGCAGTTTATGTTGGGGTATGCGCCCAGCCGGTACGATACCGTTCGTTCGCACCTGGTGCAGCTTGGCTTCTCGCCGGAAGACCTGACGGCAGTCGGTCTGCTTACGGAGGGCAATCGCGGGCCGTACGATCGCTTTCGTAGCAGGATCATGTTTCCCATCCGGGATGCGCGGGGTCGTTTCTGCGGGTTCGGCGCGCGCACGCTGAGCGCCGATATCCAGCCGAAATATCTCAACACGCCGCAGACGCCGCTGTTTGATAAGAGCGGGCTTCTCTACGGCTTGGACCTCGCCCAACAGACCATCCGCGAGCGGAAGCAATGCGTCATCGTGGAAGGCTACACAGATGTGATGATGGCGCACCAGCACGGCGAGACTAACGTCGTCGCGAGCATGGGCACCGCCCTAACGGAAAAGCACGTCCGGGCCGTCAAGAGCCTCACCACGAACCTCGTTCTGGCGCTCGATCCCGATGCCGCCGGTAGTGCCGCCACCATGCGAGGACTTGAGGTAGCGCGCCGGGCATTCGATCGCGTGGATACGCGCGTCACTGTTGGGGATGTCATGCGATTGGAAAGCACGCTGGAAGCGGACATTCGCATTGCGGTGCTGCCGGAAGGGAAAGACCCGGATGCGTTGCTGCGCGAGGACAGCGATGCTTGGAAGGCTTGTATTGACAGGGCAGTGCCCTTCGTGGACTTTGCGTTTCGGCGCATTGCACAGCAGCATGACCTCAGCAGCACGCAGGGCAAGCGCAGGGCCGTAGAAGCCTTAGCCCCGCTCATCGCCGACATTGGCGATCCCGTGGCACGGCAACACTACCTCAAGCGACTGGCACAGGTGCTTGACCTGGGCATTCAAAGCGAAGTCCTGATGAACTTCATGCACGCCCGGCGAACAGGGAGACGGCAGTCACCGGACCTCTCACGACAGAATGGCGAGGGCCAGGCCAACAATAACGGCATGGAGCAAGCGGGAGACAGGCTTGAGCAGTATCTCGTGGGTTTGCTTTCCGTGCATCCGCAAGCGCATGAACTTGCGGCAGAGATAATCGATGCCGAGGACTTTCACCAACCGCTCTACCGGCAAGCCTATGAACATATAAAGACAGCGCAAGGAAACGGGACGGCCCCTCTGGAAGACACGGGGGACGAAACCCTGCACGCGCTTCTCGACCAGTTGCGCCGGGAGCGGGGTGCGGAGCCGCACATCGACGAAGACTATCTGCGCCCCACCGTGGTCGCCGCTGCCCTGCGGCTCAAGCAACGGAATGTACAGGAGGAATATGAAGACTTGCAGCTCCTCTTGGCAAATGAACCTGCTGATGAGAACAGACCGCTCGGCTCGCAAGTCCGGCAGGAGATACTCCGGATCGGCGAGCAATTGCGCCAAGTCAACCGCGCGCTCAAGCAAACAAGCTTCATGCGAACGCCTTAGCCATCACGAACTGGCGAGGCACTGAGAGCAACGAGGGCCCGCACACATTGCACAGGCATGCCTGTGAAGGAGGAAATATGGCAGCGAATACGAGCAATACCGTTGTGCAAGACAAAGTCGCCGTGGAGGACAAGGTAGCAAAGGATGCAGCCAAAGCTACCACGGCACAGCCTGACGTCTCCGAAGCGACCGACCTTGAAATCACCGAGGAGGACATTCGCAAACTCGTCCACCGCGGCAAGCGGCGCGGGCATCTGACGCAGGAAGAGTTGCTGGAGGCGTTTCCGGATATTGAGGCCGACAGCGATGAAGCGGAAGAGCTCTTCACACTCTTTTCCGAACTCGGCCTGGAGGTGCTGCCGGCTAAGGAAGTAGACATCCGCGGTGACGACGAAGAAGAAGAAGCCACCCCTAGTATCCCTGAGATGGTGGCCCTGGAACGAGCAGCCCTCAAGTCGGCAAAGTCGGATGAAGAACCCGGCACGCTCGATGACCCGGTGCGGACCTATTTGCGTGAAATCGGACGCGTTCCGCTGCTTACCGCCCCGCAGGAAGTTATGCTGGCCAAGCAGATGGAAAGGAGACTCTTCGCGGAGGATAAGCTGCAAAACCGCGACGGTAGGAGTCTCGAGGAAATTCAGCGTCTGGAACGCGAAGTCGTCATCGGCATAGAGGCGCGCAAACGCTTGACCGAGGCCAACCTGCGTCTTGTAGTCAGCATGGCAAAGAAATACGTGGGCCGCGGCATGTCGCTGCTGGACCTCATCCAAGAAGGCAACATCGGTCTCATTCGCGCGGTGGAGAAATTCGACTTCCGCAAGGGCTTCAAGTTCAGCACCTATGCCACCTGGTGGATTCGGCAAGCCATCACACGCTCGATTGCCGACCAAGCGCGCACGATCCGCATTCCCGTACACATGGTGGAGACCATCAATAAGCTGGTGCGTATCTCTCGACGCCTCGTCCAAGAAAAGGGGCGTGAACCGACTTCGCAAGAGATCGGCGGCGAGATGGGCATCCCGGAGACGAAGGTGCGCGAAATCATCAAAGTCTCGCAGGAGCCCGTGAGCTTGGAGACACCAATCGGCGAGGAGGAAGACAGCCATCTAGGCGAATTCATCCCCGACGAGACGACGATGTCCCCGGCGGATGCGGCATCATACCAGATGCTGCGGGAACAGGTGGAAGCCGTGCTCAACTCGCTCTCCGATCGCGAGCGCAAGGTGCTGCGGCTGCGCTTCGGCCTGGAAGACGGCCGCACTCGCACTCTGGAAGAGGTGGGCCGTGAGTTCAGCGTGACCCGCGAACGCATCCGCCAGATCGAGGCCAAAGCCCTGCGCAAATTGCGCCACCCGGCCCGCAGCCAAAAGCTCAAGGACTACCTGGACCTGTAGTAAGGGACAGCGAAATGTCCTTAACTAATCAGGATCGGGTTGGCAAAGCGCTGGAGGCGTTGAAGGTCGGTCTATCGCCATTCGTTGAACGAGAGTTTACGGCACACTACAGAGGACAGACCTGGCAGGTGCTGCAGCAAGTACCTGATGTTAGGATTGCTGATTGGCAGCGACCCTTCTGCGGTTTGGATATAGCGGTTCTCCTTAGAATCATGTGGGAATCGTGGCATGATGTTTTTCGCCACACTCTCGGTCACGATGAACGGAGCTTGGTGAGCGAGGTGCGCGGTATCCGAAACCGCTGGGCGCATCAACAACCGTTCTCAAATGACGACACCTTTCGGGCACTTGATTCTTCCCATCGACTTCTGCTTGCGGTCTCGGCAAAGCCGCAAGCGGAGCAGGTTGGGAAACTAAGGGACGAAGCATTGAGAGTTCTTGCCGGCGAGCAGTCCCCTGCCCAAGATCATGATTCGGCTTGCGCTAACGAGCCGATGGTTGTCGTTATCGTGTGCGCTGCCAGCAAGAGAGATGATGCCGGTACCATGAGGCAGGCGAACGGCAAAACAGTTAGGTTCGTAGCCCATCCTGAGACAATGCCGGACGACGCAAAGGATGCAGATTGTGTATATGCGCTTCCAGACGATATTTCCGATACTAAGATCTCGTGGAGGCAGCGGTTATCGGAGTATAACCAGGAGTATAGGAGAACAGGCCGGAATCCATTTGGCCTTTTACCAGCATACGAGCTCTATAGCCATCCAATCTATCGTGAATTGGTGAATGCGTTCGGTCCAGAGCACGTATTTATCCTTTCCGGTGGATGGGGTTTGATTAATGCAGCCTATCTCACACCTTCATACGACATAACCTTCTCCCGACATGCTGAGAAGTGGAAGCGGCGGGATCAGCGGGACTCCTTTGGAGACGTATGCCACATTCCAAAGGGATTCAAAGGAACTATTGAGTTTCTTGGAGGCAAGGATTACACAGGGGTATTTGCTGAACTCACCCAATCTATCGAGTGTCGAAAGATCGTGAGATACAATTCAACACCGCCTCCATCCGCACCTGGCTGTGAGCTTATACCCTATCAGTCGCGGGCAAAGACAAACTGGTATTACCAGTGCGCGAGACAATTCATCAATGGCGAGATCGAGAGCTAGCTCGCCTATTCCACAAGCATTCGTGAAACCCAAGAATCAGCGATGTTTTGAACAGCATCCCGCGGGAACCTGCGAATTGCTGCTAGGATGACGTTGCTGTTTATCAGACCCTTCTATGAGGGCTTAATTTCTCCTCAATGCACGGACAGACACATATACTCTCTTTCTGTTAGAGAGCCGAAATAGTCAGTCTCCAGAGCTTGAGGCCAAATCCACTATATGCAGATCGTCTCGCCCGGCTGCAGTTCGCTGATCTTCAAGCCGCTGATGTCCCGGGCTGCCGCGCGGAACGCCTCCGGCGTGCCGGTGAGCAGCGGAAATGTGCCGTAATGGCACGGGATCACCTGCTTTATGCCGAGCATGCGGCAGGCTTCTGCCGCATCGTCGGGTCCCATCGTGAAGTGGTCGCCAATCGGCAGGATTGCCGCGTCGGGACGATAGCGGCGTCCGATCAACGCCATGTCGCCAAAGAGCGCCGTATCCCCGGCGACATAGAGCTTCAACCCACTGGAGAACGTGATGACATAGCCCACGCTCTCCCCCGCCGGTATCAGCGTGTCGCCATCCATGATGGTGCTTGTGTGTTCGGCGTGCACCATCATGACGGCAAGATCAGCCACGCGAATTGTACCGCCTTTGTTCATTCCCACAATATTGGCAACGCCCTGCTGCCCCAGCCAATGTGATATATCTGCCGTCGTGACCACAGCCTCTGGCTCAGCGCGACGCGCTATGGGCACTGCATCCCCTAAGTGATCGCCGTGACCGTGGGTGATGAGAATCACGTCCACAGTCTGCGGCTCTTTGAGATTGGCCGGACATACAGGGTTTCCGGAGAGGAACGGGTCGATGAGCACGACTTTCCCTTCCGGCGTCCTGATGCTGAACGCGGCATGCCCCAGCCAGGTTATCGCGACGTCGTTTGAAGCCATCATTCTTTCCTCTCTGCACCCACGGTGCATTCGCAGTCGCTTACTTCATGCGCTCTGCATGTCTGCCAGCTATCAACCCATCGTAGACAGCAATCACTTGAACACTTCACTCCCGATCGGTAGCGCAGGATTGCAACCTGTGGCGGCTTGCCGAGATTGAATGAATGCCGGGGCTCTTCCCCTCAATGGCGCCTGTACTTGCAGGCTCATTCTCACCCCGGCCCTTTCCCTGGAGAGGAAACTGTTGCAAAACTCTCTCCCCCTAATTGGGCGAGGTTGAGATTGGGGCAATGTACGGCTTCACGGCTAGCGATCCCAAGCTACCCCGCCCCGCCTGGATTCCGGCTTTCGCCGGAATGACGGTATTTCGCAAGGGTCTCCTGCTAAGGGAGGTGTGCTGCGCCCAGAGCTTACCACACGTCGCCAAAGCGCCGGCCGATCCAACGGAAGAGGAAGAGAGCGACGAATGTGGCGATCACCAGCAGTGTGGCCAGCACGATGGCGGTCTGCAGGTCGGATTCCAACGCTGTCATGATCGCAAGGGGCATGGTTTGGGTGCGTCCGGTGAAGTTTCCCGCGAACATGATAGTGGCGCCGAATTCACCCAACGCCCGCGCCCAACTCAACACGGCGCCACCGACAAGGGCAGGCCAGGCCAGCGGCACAGTGACGTAGCGCAACGTCTGCCAGGTTGATGCGCCCAGCGTGACAGCAATCTCCTCCAGCTCCGGGTCAACGCGAGCAAAGCCGATCTTGGCTGAGCGCACATAAAAGGGCGCCGCCACGAAGATTTGTGCCAAAACCACCGCGAGCGTCGTAAAGGCAATGTCAACGCCGAGCGGGTGAAGCCATTGTCCCACCACTCCCAAGCGGCCGAACACCAGCAGGAGAGCAACGCCCACCACCACCGGCGGCAGCGCCAACGGCACGTCTATGAATGTATCCAGGAGTCGTTTGCCAGGAAAGGAACTCCGCGCGAGCAAGTAGGCGGTTGGCGTCCCGACCAGCACGATGGTGAGGAGGGATGCCAGACTCGTCACAGCGCTCAGCCGCAGTGCGCTCGCCACAATAGGCTGCGTGAGCTGCAGGAAGAGATCTCCCGTCATGAAGGCGCGCACAGCTAAGGCGAACAGGGGCAGCGCCACGAAGATGGCGAAGAGAAGCGTAGGCACCAGAAAGAGCGTACGCAGGCCGGTGTCACTCCCTGTGGGGCGAGGGGTTTCGGATTCCCGCTTGCGCGGAAGTGAGGGCGGTAATGGCGAGCGGCTCATTGCGTCGCAACCGGTTGCAGTCCCGCCTGCCGCAAGATGTCCTGCGCCAGCGGCGACCGCGCGAACTCAATGAAACGCCGCGCGAGCGCTTTTCCATCCGATGCCGCCAGGAGCGCAATCGGATACACCGCATTGACGTTGGTGTTATCGGGGATGTCCAAGGTCACAACGTTGGCAGTCGACGCGGTGACGTCGCTCGCGTACACGAATCCCGCATCGGCTTCACCGAGCACCACTTTCGCGAGAACCTGCCGCACGTTGAGTTCCTCCGAGCGGACGTTGGCGAGTACGGCTTCCTGAAAAGCGCTACCGTAGACGGCTTCCGCGCTCAGGTTGGCAAGCACCTGGCGCGTGTATCGGCCCACAGGCACATTCTCCTGCGCCAGGACGATGCGCACACCGGGACGGGCAAGGTCGCGCAATCCGGTCACATTCGCCGGGTTCGCTCTGGTAAGCGCCACGATGAGACGGTTCTCCGCAAGTATAACGGGGTCCTCGGCCAAAAGGCCCATATCCTGCAAACGGTCCATGTGTACAGTGTCCGCGGAGGCAAAGACATCGGCTGCGGCGCCGTGTTCGATTTGGGTGCGAAGTGTCTGCGATCCGGCAAAGTTGAATGCCACCTTCACGTCGGCGTGCCCCGCCTCGAATTCCGCACCGATGGCCGTAAATGCTGCCGTGAGCGATGATGCGGCATACACGACCAATGTGGTCGTCTGCTTCGATGCGCAACCGGCCGCCAGCGCGGGCGGGGTTAGGAGCAACGCGAGGGAGAGCAAAATTTTCCACAGCGGGGATGCCAATCGCAGAGGCTCATGACGGCTCGTGTGCACACATGTTCCCACGTTCGCGACATTCTCCCAGGTCCGTGCATTGCAGCGCTCAATGCTGATTGGGCGTAGCTTAGGTCTAGGCTTTGCCTAGTAGTATAATGGTGTCATCGATTGTTGGGTAAGGATACCGCTAAGGAGAATCTCGCTTGGCAGTTGTGCTCGACGCCATGGGCGGCGATCAAGCCCCTCAGGCCATAGTCGCCGGAGCGGTACAGGCCTCGCGTTCCTCCACGCTACCAATCATCCTGGTCGGACAACACGACGTCTTGGCCGCGGAGCTGCGCAAGCACGATACTGCCGGACTGCCGCTGACCATTCACCACGCGTCGGATGTTATCAGCATGGACGACCATGCCACCGCCGTGCGCCAACGCCCGGAGTCATCCATCCGCGTCGCCTGCGAATTGGTCAAGAGTGGCGAAGGGCAAGCGCTGGTAAGCGCCGGCCACAGCGGGGCAACCATGGCGGCGTCGCTCATGGCGTTCGGGCGCATTCCCGGCATTAGCCGACCGGCGCTCATCGCCCTCATTCCCGCTCGCATCTCGCACCCAACTCTCCTCATCGACATGGGGGCGAACGCCGACTGCAAGCCGCCGCAACTCCAACAATTCGGCCTCATGGGCAGCATCTATTCCGAGCAGGTATACGGCGTTCAGGACCCAAAGGTGGGCTTGCTCTCCATCGGCGAGGAGCCCGGCAAAGGCAACGAACTCACCCTGGCAGCCCACGCGCTCCTGCAAGACGCACCGGTCAACTTCATCGGCAACGTCGAGGGACACCACATCCTCTCCGAATCGGTGGACGTGGTGGTCTGTGACGGGTATACGGGGAATGTAGCGCTAAAGACGTTGGAAGGCGCTGCTGAGTATATCAGCAGTTTGCTCAAGTCGGAATTGCGTGCGAGCCCGCGCAGAATGCTCGGCGCATTACTTGCAAAACCTGCGTTCACCGCCGTCCGCGCGCGCATGGACTACGAGGAGCATGGCGGCGCTCCGTTAGTGGGTCTGAACAACACCGTGATCATCGCCCACGGCCGCTCTAATGCGAAGGCCGTTGCCAGCACTCTGCGCCAAGCCCACCAGACCGTAACCATGGACGTAACTGGGAAAATCAACCAGCGCGTGGCGGAATTGCTCACCAGCAGCGAGACTTCACCCGCGTGAGGGCACTGTACAGGGCATGGCACGGTACGCCCGATCGTAGACGGAGCAGCCAACTATTCACTCGCGCTCACGGGAAGTTGTGCCTCAGTCAATTGGCGTAGCGCCGCACACTTCACGGTGAAGTAGATTGGTGTCGACCGCAAGCTAAGCGACTCAGCAATCGCCTATCCAAGAGGCAGGGCCACACGTAAGCGCACACACTAGTTGGATTACGCCCTATGGATTGCGGGCGATACTCCGCCAGATGATGTCAACGGTCTCCTCGATCAGCTTCCTGGACTCCGGCACTCCCATCACGTGCCGCGCCAGTATCGACCCCACCATCGCATGGATAGCGATGTCCAAGTCGGCATCCGCGCGAATCTCGCCGCGTTGGACGCCTCGTTGCAGAATCTTCATTCCTTCGTTTCTGCGGGGCTGCAACACTCGATCGCGAAACAACTCGAAAAGCTCAGGGTTCCGCCGTTCCTCGACGAGCAGCGCGCCGAGCATGGCAAATGCCGGGCCGCGCGCGAACGCGGCTTGCGCCTGTACCAACATCTGAACCAAGTCATTGCGCGCGCTGCCCGTGTCCGGCGGCGGTCCCAATGAGTCTCGCAGGGAGGCTAAGGCGGCAGCGGCCAATTCCGCTTTGGTGGCGTAGCGCCGGTAGATGGCCGTCTTGCCGACCCCCGCTTCCGCCGCCACGCGCTCGATGGACGTGCCGGCATAGCCCCGGTCCGTCAGCACGTGCAGCGTGGCTTGCAGAATGGCCCGGTCGACCTCCGGGTCACGCGGCCGACCGGACCTGGTGTCCCGCTGCGCCGGTTTTCCGTCTGATGCTGTCATCTTACTATCTCGGTTGTGCGGCTTCTTGCACGCTTGCCGGGACCTCTTCGGCGGAAGCCGCGCTTTTCTCCTGCGGCAGATGCCGTGCCGGCATGAAGCGGAAGATGAAAATCGCGCCAATCAGCGCCGCACACGCCGAAATCAACACTGCCAAGCTTAGCGCATCGGTGAAGGCTACCTCTGCTGCTCTTGTCAATGCGCCGGCAATGTTAGCGGGTAGCCTGGCGGCAATCCGGGAGGCCATGCCGACTGAGTCGCTGGCGGCGGCCGCGGCCTCCGGGGGCAAGCCAGCAACGGCGTCTTCCATGCTGCGGCCATACACCGTGTTTATGGCCGATCCGATAGTGGCCACACCGAGGGCACCCGCAACCTGGCGCGTGACGTCATTCATGGCTGAGGCCACTCCAGCGTTGGCCTCGGGAATAGCTCCCATCACGGCATCGGTGGCTGGCGCCATGGTATTGCCCATGCCAATCGCGAGAACGAACAGTGTCGTGCCGACAATCCAATACTCCGTGTCCGGCCCCCAAAACGCCAGCGTGGCCAACACCGCGGCCACCAGCAGGAGACCCAACGTCACGACCTTGTCGGTACCCAGTATTGCCACCAGTCGATGGCTGTTTCCGGCCCCCACTACAATGCCCAGGGCCATGGGCACCAATCTCACACCGGCCTCCAGCGGCGTATAGCCTTGCACGAACTGCAGGTATTGCGTCAGCCCAAACACCATGCCGAACATCGCAAAGAAAGCGATCGCGATCGCCCCCGCTCCCGCTGAAAAGCGCGGGTTACGGAAGAACGCGAGGTTCAACATGGGGTGGTCCACCCTGAACTCCCACATGACGAACGCAACTGCCAGAATGCCACCGCCCGCAAAACAGCCCAAGACGAGGGTGTCGGTCCAACCGCGCGCGGGGGCTTCGATGATGGCAAACACGAGTGCGGTCACTGCGGCTATGGAAAGTATGGCGCCGAGAATATCCACCGGCACGGGCTGCGGGTCACGGCTTTCCGGGATTACGAAGAGTCCGCCCAAGAGGGCGAGCACGGCTATGGGAATGTTGATCAAGAAGATGGAACCCCACCAGAACTGCTCCAAAAGGATGCCGCCGGTGAGCGGTCCGAGACCGATGCCCAGTCCGGCAATGCCCGCCCAGATGCTGATCGCCCGCCCGCGTTCATCTCTGGGGAAGACGTCGATGAGAATCGAAAGCGTCGACGGCATGATGAGAGCGCCACCAATACCCATTACGGCGCGCGCGGCAATGAGCTGTTCCACGGTCTCCGCGTAGGCCGCAAAGAGACTGGAAGCGCCAAATACGACGAGGCCCACCTGGAGCGCACGCTTACGGCCGAAGCGGTCACCGAGCGATCCCATCGTAAGCAAGAGACCGGCGAAAACGAGAATGTACGCGTCAACCATCCATTGCAGGGACGTTGCCGATGCATCGAATTCTCGCTGCAAAGTGGGCAGGGCAACATTGAGAATCGTGTTGTCCAAGCCAATGATGAGCAAGCTCATGGAGAGCAAGCCGAGGATCCACCACCGCCGCTGATATGTGGCTGACTGTGGTCCCCTCATAGCACACGCTCCTTTTATATTACGGTACCGTCTCGTATCTCTACACTAGCGCACGCTACCTGGCGTGTCAAGAACGTCTGGGGGGAACACGCGACTGGCCGGCCGAAGGGTAGTCATATCGACCGCCGGACCGGGCGGGGCATTGAAATCGTAGCGCCAGCGCCTCGCCCAAGAATAGGGAAAGTATCCGCGCTGTCCCCGCACAAGACCAAACTCAGACCAGGGCGAGGACAACCAACCGCGCCAGGTGGCTACACCTTCACACCCATGGGAATTGCAGTGTGGGCTGGTTGGCGTAGCGCTGCATGGTGAGCGTGATGCGCTCGCCGGCGCCGGGCGCGAGGCGCACGACGAGGTGCGGTCCGTTGACTTCCGTCGTGATACCTCCCGCCGTGGCGCTGATGAACTGGTGCTCGGCGTACGCGCCGCCTTGCACGATGAGCGTGCGCTCTTCGACCGGATGGAGATTCACCAGTTCCACACCGACCTCAGAGGCGGTCAGGTGGTCCACCAGCGCCGCGACGTCTTCCGGCAGTCCGGCGCGGCGGCGGGCGGGATCGAAGTAGCGCAGGCGGCAATAGAGCGGGCCGCCTTCCCTGCCCGTGGGGAAGCCGCCGAGCGTGAGCCGGGTGAGCGCATCGGTAGTTGCCGGGTTTATGTGGTTCATGTCGTCGGAGAGCCGCGTATCCGGGGTGGTGGTATCCCGCCTCATCTTTTCGATGCGCTCGCGCACTGTCGCATAGTCGCGCTGGAGCGCTTCCACCGGATAGCCGGGGTTCTTGCCCGCCAGGTAGTCGTGCCAGGGATCGTCCGGCGCCCGCTCTAGGTCCTGCGGGTCCATGGACAAGTAGTACAACTCGCGCGCGCCAGCCGCGAACGGCGTCGGCTTGAAATCATACCAGCCTTCTTCTCCGTAGGTATCGCCGTACATGTGCGGATATGTGGGTGTGCCGTCCTCCAGCTTTGCATTGGCGTTTACGGCATCGAGCATATTGCGCCAGACGGACAAGTAGCTTTGGTCGCCGGTCATGAGCAGCGCGTTGCCGAAGCCGTAGACGGCGCGTTGCTGCCATGCCGGCCGGTGCGCGAGTTTGCCGGTGTTGTGGTCGATGACAGAGAATCCCCAGCCGTAGACGCCGCCGTACCACTTGCCGTCGCAGGCGCCGCCGAGGGTGCCGTCCAGCCCGATATTCGTCGGGACGATGCCGTTGTTCGCCTTCGTATGCGCCACCCAGCCGTCTACATAACGCACGATCCAGTCGCGATACTTGGCTTCGCCGGTGAGGGCGTAGGCGGTGAGAGCTACCGTGGTGACGGAGAGATTCAAGGGGTGGTCGCCGGCCACGTCGTTGTAGTCACGGAAGTGATCGAGCATCTGGGCGAAGCTGTTCTCGCCATGCTTGGCGTCAAAGCGCCCCGCCACTTCGATGGGATCGCCGGCCCAGTCGAGCGCGGTTGACTTGCGCAGCATCGGCCCCCGGCTGCCGTTGAACATGCTGCGAATAACGTTGTGCTCCGGGTCGTAATTCGGGGCCTGCGGGTCCTCATCCATATAGAATCCGGCGTAGCGGCGGATGCGCTGCTCATAGGTGCTGTCGGTGGGATCACTAAGCGGTTCCAGGATGAAGGGCGATATCCACTCGCCGTGGTGCATCCAATCGAACATCACGGAAAACTCTTTGTAATACATGCCCTCACGAGCCATAGGCACGTACTCGGTCTTGGCCTCGGTATACTGGCGCAGGTGGCCGTCCCAACCTTGCTTGTACATGGTCAAAACGTCGTCTGACGCACCCAGCGCATGGAGCATGGGCCAGTTGAGCAGATTCTCACCGGCGTCATCGGGGCCGTCGTTGCCGCCCCAACGCGGAATGCAGACCAGGTAGCCCCGGTCGTCAAAATACTTCGCATAGAACGCCGCGCACGCCGCCTCCTGCGCCCGCAACAACTCCCGCTCCAACAACGCCCAATGCGGCGGGTCCAGCGGTGTGCTCAGGTATACTAAAGCAGAGCGACCATCTGTACTGCTCACTGAAACTCCTCCGTGAATAGACCTAAATGTCGTAGTGTAAACTCTTCCTTACGTGCTGCTGAGGATAAGTCTGTCACCATTGAACCGATTTGGCAATGACAATCAGCTTAGGCACGAAGCAGAGCGCATACGGCCCCACGTTGTGGCTGTCACTGAGACGCTGGTTCGCGGCACATAAACTACACACCAAGGAAACACGATGATACGCGGCGTAGTATTTGACCTGGACGGCACGTTGCTCGATCATGACGGCGCCGAACTGGCGGCGCTGTCCAAACTCTATCCCACGCTTCTCGACGCAGACGATGAACCGCGGCGGTGGCTTTCCTTCCCGGAGTTTGCCGCTGCCTGGCATGATGCGGCGGAGCGTGGCTGGCAGCGCTATGTGGCAGGTGAGTTGAGCTTTGCCGAGCAGCGCACCTGGCGGGTGCAGCAGGTAATAGCACTACAAGATGGAGCCGGAGCCAGTGGGCGACCGCTGACGGAGCAAGAGGTGAGCGACATCTTCGATCGCTACCTTGTCATGTACGAAAAGAGTTGGTCGCTCTATCCTGACGTCTTACCCTGTCTGGAGGCGCTCGCAGCATACCCTCTGGGTATGATTACCAACGGAGACGGCAAGCAACAGCGGCAGAAGCTTGGCCAACTGGACATCGCTGAACGCTTTCGTTCCGTGCTCGTTTCCGGCGATGTCGGCGTCGCGAAACCGCAGCGGGAGATTTTCGAGCGCAGTGCTGAAGAATTAGGATTCCATCCCAGCGAACTGCTTTTCATCGGTGACAATCCAGAGAACGACGTGCGCGGAGCCATGCAGGCCGGCTGGCATGCTATCTGGCTGAACCGCACGGGCTCGGAGCAGGAAGTCGCGGCACGCATGGTCGATGATCTTTCTGACATTCCGCACTTGATTGCCGGCGGCTTTCCACGCTTGCCGTGATCCTTTCCTCAAGCCACTCGACCATTGGAGACCTTTGCGTAAGTCTAGAGCAAGCGAGGCAGTCCCCTCTCCCTCTGGGAGAGGGCTAGGGTGAGGGTGAATCTCCTGAAATCTCTCCAAATACACACCGATTCTGCCCTGATATGTCTTGACACTGCCCGGCGCAAAGGGCCATTGTAGCAAAAAGGCCCCCTCACCCCAACCCTCTCCCCCAGGAGAGGGAGTGCCTCTGCCTGAAGGTGGGGTTATGCAAAAGTCTCCATTGGAAGTGAACCGCTCGATCTGGCATGCTGAGGAGCACAGCGACGTAAGAATTTAGACGGCAGAATTCAGGTTCCTCGCTACGCCCGGAATGGCATGGAGTGTCGGCCCGTCTGTTAACGCCCGTATGTTCGTGGATACGCTTTCACTGAGGCAAAGGCAACCATGATCCGCTGTTTCATCGGCCATAGCAAGGGCACCGTCGAGGTAGAAGTCGCCAAACTCACGGCTGACGGAGAGGCCATTGCCGACCTAAACCGCGTCGTGCTGGATGGCGACGCAATCGACATCGAGACGTTGCAGGTGCATTGCGACACCTTGCCGTTTCTGGGCGGCGCGAAGCTTGTCATCGTCCGTGGTTTGCTGAGCCGCTGCCTCAAGGAGAAGCCGCTGCGGGAAGGACTGCTGGCGTATCTGCCCGGTTTGCCCGAGCACTGCACGCTGGTACTGTCGGATGACGCGCTGCCGCGCGGCAGGGAGACTACCGCGCTCACGAAGGCATTGCGCGGGTTGCCTGGCGCCACCGTGGATACCGCCGACCAGCGCAAAGGCAGGCCGCAGGTCTCCTGGATCGAGGAGAACGCCCCTCGCTTTGGCTGCGGCATTACCCACCGGGCAGCGGAGCACCTGGCAGCGGTATTGCCCGACCGCGACACCATTGAACAAGAGCTCACCAAACTGGCGATTTACCGCAACCGCACGGGCACCATCAGCGAAGAGGACGTGCACCTGCTGGTGCCGCAATCGCGGGAATCGAATATCTTCGCCTTTGTCGACGCGGTCGCGGACGGCAGACGACGGCAGGCACTGGCGTTTCTGCACGACCTACCCAATCAGGAACCCGGCTACGTGCTCGTGATGATTGCCCGCCAGTTTCGCCTCGTCTTGAAAGCGAAACATGCCATGCGCAGTGTGCAGTCTCCCCATGAGGTGGCCCGCGCCGTCGGCCTCACCCGCGCGCCCCCGCGAGCGGTAAACCGCGTTATCACTCAGGCGCGCCGCTTCAACGTGGACCAACTGGCAGCGATTCACGCCCACATTGCGCGCACCGACTTTGCCATCAAGCGGAGCAAGATGGACCCCGCCACCGCGCTGGACCTGCTCGTCATTGGGTTGTGTTCAATCGCCAGCCAGCGCTGAGGAACATGCCGACAAGGGTGTTCGCGGTTGATGCGTTTTCACCTTTTGCCGCTCACGGCGAATGATGCAGAGTTCACCCTACTACGCGACGAGGAATCGGACTCATCAAGCCGGTGGGATGCCTGCCTCGGACGTGCAACGGGGCAAGCGTCCGCGTGAGATGAACCTCTGGTCTCCCGCTCCCACCAGAGAGAATGCCAACGGGCCGGTCGATACAACTATCACCGTGATACGGCCAAATGCACACGTATCTCCAAAAGATGCGTCAATAGAATTACCCCCACTCACTCGCCGTGAGAGGGGGTAATTTACTTATTGTTCAGTCTATCTCAACAGGGGTGTGCCGACTTTAGGCAGCTCCGCTGAACGCCTGGTTGAACCGGCGTGTGAGTTGAGACTTGTGTCTGGCAGCGTTGTTGGTGTGAATGACGCCTTTGCGGGCGGCGCGATCATAGCGGGCACACGCGAGCGCTACAGCCTCCTGCGCCGTTTCTTGATCACCATCCGCGATTGCGTCTGTTGCTTTGCGGCTAAAGGTCTTCAAACTGCTGCGCACTGCACGGTTACGGACGCGCCCTCGTTCCTGACGGCGGACGCGCTTCACATCTGCACGTTTCTTGGGCAATGTCTTGCGTCTCCTCGGCTCTCTTCACCATTTCGTGACGACATAGTACGTCATTTCGCCCATTATACCAACTTCTGTTGCGCGATGCCCATTGCGGGTGAGAAGATCAGCAGGAATCTCCATACCTCGTGGGAGAGACTGGGCGCGACCGCCTGGCTGAGAGTGCAAACGTCCTTGAGCGTTCCTGCATCACAATGGGACCCAAGTGAGAGCTGCTCGCCCCTTCCCCGTTCGTGCTGAGCCTGTCGAAGCATGGATGGGATAGACTTCAATCTCGCCAGTAGATTTCCCAGTCCGTTCACCCTTCGACAAGCTCAGGGCGAACGGCATGGACGCACTGCACCAAGCACGGACGCTTTGCGCCATGTAAGAGATTGCGCTCAACCGTTGGCCTACAGCACCCGTGATTTGCAGAACCGTTACCTGCGACTGGCTCATTCGGCTTCCTGCGCAGACTCCTGTTTGTATAGTTGCGTAGCGGTGTCGCGGCAGGTCGCCGTACGCAAGACAGCATCGCGCGAAACATTCGTCAGGCTTGCCCATCGACCCCAATTGGGTTGGCCCTTGCTCGCGTTCCCCTGCTCGCGCGCCAGCTTATGGAGCACGGCCGTGGCGCGATTGGCGATATTCGAGAGCATCATTGCCGCTGCTGCCGGCGGCAATTCTGCGGCAATGCCCTTGAGCAGCGCATCTGCTTCTTTCGGCACGGCGCGCGGCTTAACGTCTATGTCCATCTCAATCTACTCCTTGCTCATTCCTGGGCGAATTTCACATTTGCTTCACAATTCAAGGTTACTATGGTGCTGCCGCTGCTCGGATGGCGGCTGGAGGCACGGTCGTTGTACGCCGCTCTCACTTGGTCTCTTTGATTGATGGAGCGGGGCCTACCTCTTACCGGCACTAGTTGCGGCTAACTTGACTAATACGAGCACAGCACCCAAAGCGGAGAGTATCGCGCACATCAACCAGGCGGGCAGCGGCCGCGTACTTCCACTGAATCATACCAAATTCTGCCGGAATCCCCGTTGGCATGCTGTTGCACAGGCTGAAGGGCGTACGTCTTACGCCGAAACGAGACTCTCTAGTCTGATGTGCCCTGCAGGGATGATTGCGGACACGTTCAGCTACTGGTGGAGCGTGCAGCCAGCCTCTCGCGATATGCTAGACTCAGCCTAAGCGCGTGATTTTGTATGGACGGTGGTGGACCAACTGTGAATGACCCGTCAGACGAACGAGTAGGGCCGGTAGCCCTTTCAAATCGCATTCACGTCATAGACATCCTGCGGGGCTTCGCCCTCTTTGGCATATTGCTTGTGAATATGCACCTCTTTAGTCACCCGGTGCAGGAGTTGCTTATTGGCTATGACGAGGTCGGACCGCTATTCGATCGTGTCGCCGCCTTGGGCATTCAGATCTTCGCTGAATCAAAATTCTACCCGATATTTTCATTCCTCTTCGGTCTGGGATTCGCCCTTCAGATGCAGCGTGCTGAAGAACGCGGCACTACGTTTGTTCCGCTCTATCTGCGCCGCTTGTTCATACTCTTGCTGATAGGCCTGGCCCATGCGATATTCGTTTGGGTGGGGGACATTCTGGTGCTCTATGCCGTGCTGGGAGCAATCCTTCTGCTCTTCTTCCGCAAGCGCTCGCCACGGTTCCTGCTCATGTGGGCGGGGGTCTTTCTGGCATTATCTGTATTGCTGCCTGCCGGGCTCAGCGGGCTGGCAATGCTCGCCAAACTCACGCCTGCCGGCGCAGCCGAGGTTAGCGCGAGCTTTGCCGCTTCGGACGCGGGGCTGCGCGCCGATGCAGCGCAGGCCGATGTCATCTACGCTACCGGATCCTTTGCCGAGATTACCGCACAACGCCTGAGCGATCTGCGCTTGATGTACAGTGTCGCCGTTTTCTTGGCTTTCAACGCTTTTGCCATGTTCCTGCTCGGTCTCTACGCCGGACGCCGCGGCATATTCCGCAACATCTCGGGACACGCGTCGCTGTTGAAGAAGCTATTCTGGTGGGGTCTCATACTAGGGGTGAGTAGTAATCTCGCCCACGCAATGGCGAGTCACGGTCCGGAGTTTGCACTGCCTACCTGGATGGATGTGCTTGCCGACTCTGCGGGCACGCTCGGCGGGCCGGTGCTCGCGCTCGGCTACATTGCCGGAATCACTCTCTTGCTACAACGCGATGCCTGGCGGAACCGGCTGGGGCCGCTGGCAGCGGTAGGCCGCATGGCATTGACCAACTACCTGCTGCAGTCGCTCACCGCGACCATGCTCTTCTATGGCTACGGCTTCGGTCTCTTCGGCCAAGTGGGGCCGGGACTTGGCCTTCTCATCACTGTAGCCATCTTCGGTGCACAGATTCCGCTCAGCGTATGGTGGCTGCGGCACTTCCAATACGGGCCGGCGGAGTGGCTGTGGCGCACGCTCACCTATCTTCGATGGCAGCCCTTCCTTGTGCCTCAATCGCCAGACAAGAAAGTGCGAAAGCAGGATACTTTTACTGCGGAGACAATTCGCTAGGAGCCCTTGTAGCTCCTCAAGTGAGAGATTTACAGAGTCCCCTAAGGAGACCTTTGCATCACCCCACTTTCACGCAGGGGCACTCCCTCTCCTGGGGGAGAGGGTTGGGGTGAGGGGGTTTCTTAGCTACAATGGCCCTTATGCTGAACAGTGTCAAGACATATCAGGGCAGAATCGGTGTGCATTTGGAGAGATTTCAGGAGATCCACCCTCACCCCCGTATCACGTACGGGGCAGGCTCTAGCCCTCTGCCGTCGAGGAAGAGGGAACGCTCTCGCTTCCGCTTAGGTTTCGCATAGGTCTCCCTATGGGAATGGACACACGTCCCGGTAGCAAGATGATGTACGGCGGCCTGGAAATCACCAAGCCGCCGCAAATGCAACAGTCCCGAGGTGCTAGCCGGCAAACTCAATTGCGATGGTCTCAATCGCATAGCCGCCCAAAGGCACGGTGACCGTGCTGCCGGAGACCGCGAGCTCCGTCTCCAGGTCTCCCATGAGGTCGGTCACCCACGCCGCTTCCACCGCGCGCGGGAGCTCCAGCGTTACGGTCGTATCCTCGCCGTGGGCCTCGAAGAGGCGCAGCATCCAGTTGCCGGGGCGGTCCGGGTGCTCCTGGATGGTGGTGATCACCACGTTCGGCGCGTCGGTACGCACGAAGCTCTCGGAGTCGCTGAGGAACGTATTGCCCGCAAACGGCTGCATCGGCGCCGCGGTCGCCAGCTTGGCGGTCTGCAAGGGGTTCCAGTGCTGCCAGCCGACGCGCTCACCGTTGGCGCTCCGCCAGTCGCCGTCGTGCGGCGCCAGCGTCGCGTGGTAGGTGTGCACGCCGAGATTCGGATATTCGAAGAACGGTGTGCCGCAGGAATAGGTCGTGCGCAGGGGCGTGGGGTAGATGGCAGTGCCGTGGATTGCGTGCATGCAGTTGCTCGTGCCCAGTGTGACGCCATAGTCCCCGTTTGAGACATCCAGCCACTTCTGCACCCAGCGGGCGCCGTCCCCGCGGTACGTGTTCGGCATCTCATCTCGACCGAACACCACGTTGCCAAAGGGTACTTCGTACGTGACTTCACCGTTTGGCACATTATAGGGCAGCGCAATGCGCACCTGCGTGTTCTTCGTGCCGTTCCAGTCAATGGAGGTCGTCAGGTCCACGCGCGGTTCCTCGTTATGCAGGCGGATTTCCTGCACAATCGGCGCGCCGAGCACGTGGCTGCGTAGACAGACCGTGGTCCAGATTGGCCCGCGCTCGCCCGATTGCACCTGGGTAGGACCGTCGCTGGCGCGCCATTCCCGGCCGGTAAAGTTCGTGCTTGCCAGCCACTCTTCGCCGCCGGCCTGTACCGCCAGAGCCTCATCGGACGTCTGGAACTTCATGGCCTGCTCGTCCAGCGAGTCTTCCAAGTCGAAGCGCAGGTCTTCCAGCACCACTACCTCGTTGAAGTAGTGTTCGGCCTCGGCGGCGAGCTCGACACTGCAACCGTCCGCCCGCTTCCACTGCAAACTCTTCACCACCCCGCCGGTAACGTCCAGTCGAAAGTGGTCGTTTTCCACCACGTGCTCGGCTTTCCCACGCCGGGTGGCTTGATCGCCGGTGCCAAACTGCGGCTCCAGGTAGAACGCCTTGAAGCCAAGCGAGGGCACATCCTGCGCCAGGAACGCAAAGTCCACCCGCGAGCGGCGAACATTCGCGGCATCAGCGCGGTCCTGGCTGGCATTCTGGGTCTTGATGACCTGGCACGGCATCTCGTTGCCCTGCCCGTCGGTGATACGAATTCCGGTGACGTTGTCGCCTGGAAACTCCATGTAGTCTTCCACCACGTCCGAGCGGTCCCAGTTGAGCGCGTTGCTCACAAGCAGCGTGCACGCCGCGCCGCTGGGCGGCGTGTAATTGACGTGCGTGGCAAACTGGTTGTTCGCCTCCCGCGCGATCTCCTGGCCGATCATGCGGGCATGCACGGCGGTCTTGTAGCGCACGTCGTTGTTGAGCTCTCCGTGTCTGCCCCCAAGGTTATGGTCGTGGCAGTTATACAGATCTTCCCAGGCGGGATCGAGTTCGGCCCGCGGATACGCGCCCAAGCCCAGCAAGCCGCGGATGGCGGAGAGGTTCTCAGCGGAAGCCAGCGCGTTTTCCGCGTGGCGCGCTTCCAGGTAGACTCGCGGCGCTACCGCGGGCAGCGCATAGAAGGCATACGGAGACTGGCCGCCGTAGACCGGCAGATCGTCCAGCTTGCCGGTGCGCTCGGCGGCTTCGAAGAAGTCTGTAATGGTGGCAAAGGTGAAGTTCAGCTTGCCCTCGTCGTTCAACTGCTTGGCCCTGGCCAGCAGGTTTTCAGGTATCGGCGGCCGCAGGTCGGATTGCCCCATCATGAGCAGCACGGGCAGCGGCCAAATGCGCATCGCCTCCGAAATCGACTGCACTTCAAGGTCTTCGCCCTCATAGTGGCGCAACCAGGGCATGTCGGGATTGGTAAGCATGAAGGCCCAGCCATAGGTGTTCATGTGGTTGGCCGCCAGCACCCGCGAGCCGTCCGGCGCCTGCCACCAGTAAACGGGGGAGTACGGGCGGAATCTCGAGCAAGAGAAGTATTTCACTCCGGCTTTGGCGAGCAATTGGGGTGTCTGCGGCGTGTGGCCGGGCAGGTCCGAGTGCTGGGCGGTGGGCAGGTCAACTTCCAGCACGTCGCGGGCGAAGCGCTTGGCGTGCACGATCTCCCGCACCATGATCTCGCCATCAAGGATGTCCTCCATGTAGCCCACCATGGCCGCGGTGGTCTCGAGCTTACCCTCTCTGACGAGTTGCTTCACCGTGGGCAGGTACTCCGGGAAGCGCGCCAGGAAGTGACGCAGAAACGCGGCGTATTCGACGGTGAAGCGGTAGTCCGGCACCGGCCCGGCGATGGCGTCAATGGACCCCTTGATCAGCTCGTCGGCGTAGGCGAGGCACTCGGAGATGCCCGCGCACCAGCCAAAGTCCAGGTGCGCGCCCGGCACGATGAAGATCTCCTCCGGCAAGGTAATCTCATCCAGGGGAACAACCGTTGCCTTGCGGACACTGTTGACCTCCGACGGCCATGTCTTGCTTGCCATGAGACCTTCTATCTCCTTCTGTGCTGGTACAAGTTCGCATTCGCTAGCCACTTTAGATCCGACGATCCTTGCGTCATTCCGGCGAAAAGCCTGCCCCGTATCGAGAACGGGGCCGGAATCCAGAGGCGGTCTTGTGATCCAACCGCGCCGCCGGTTGACGGCTGCCTACAGAATACACCCAATTGGCGCGGCGGAGTGCAAGTCCTTAGCACACTGCTTGTCATGATCGTTGCTTGCCACGATCTTATTCCGTGGCAATGGATCCGGCCTCTGCGTGCAGATCGGTCCGGCACTGACAGTCCGCTTTTGCCTGATCATCTTCACGGCTCAGATTTCGCTGAGCGTAGGGTGGAAGGATACGCTCCTGTTCGGCACGGTGGCATGACTTTAGCGGACGTTGACGTGGGGACGGTTGGCCGGTGAGTGACGTGAAGAACCGCTCACCCTTCGACAAGCTCAGGGCGAACGGTTCTTCTTTCTTGCTAGTAATTCTACTTTCTTGCTAGTAGTTCTTCTCTCTCGCTATTAATTATCCTTGCAGCAGGTAGCTTTTGCTGAGTGCACTCAAGCAATTTGACTAGGTAGTGTTGACATTTCATGTCATTCCTGTAAGTGTTGAGTAATTCGTTGACAGAATTTGCTTTCCCGTAGAAAGCGCTACAAGGCCTTGTCATTCCGAGCGTAGCGAGGAATCTAGGGTCCCTGCTCAACACACTTTCACGGCCTCAGCACTCTAGATTCCTCACTCCGCTACGCTCCATTCGGAATGACATGTATGTAGGCAAGCAGAGAGTTCTGCTCCCATGTTTCTTCTACCAAATCTGTCAACGAATTACCTGACATTTACAATTCCGAGCGAAAGCGTCGAACAGGGTTCGCGGAATCTCAAGCGTTCGTGCGGGGATTACTGTTGCTTTGATCCGCGGAGTGACAGAAAAAGCAATTGACAAAGACAATACTTGCGCGCAATGTAACTCGCTGCCCCTCGTAAAAGGACAATCGGGTGCAGCGTGAAGATGGATTCCGCGCCCCCGCACGGGGGCGAACTTACGCGGGAATGACGACGAAATCTAAACACAACCTAGGCAGCGTAGCACTCCTGTGTTCAGTTCAAGTCTTGAGTTTAGGCTGCCAGTGGTCCAACAACATTGTAATGATGAGTAGGTGTATGCGACAGCGCGAGGAGACGGCGCAGGTTACGCGAACGGGACGTACGCGCACGTCACGTGCGAACCTACGCTACTCATCGATTCAAGAATGTCGACCCACTAGACGCGTTCGTTAGCCCCCAAAAGCAACTGCTATCGTCTCAATCGCATAGCCGCCCAAAGGCACGGTGACTGTGCTGCCGGAGACCGCGAGCTCCGTCTCCAGGTCTCCCATGAGGTCGGTCACCCACGCCGCTTCCACCGCGCGCGGGAGCTCCAGCGTTACGGTCGTATCCTCGCCGTGGGCCTCGAAGAGGCGCAGCATCC
>JAPOQA010000061.1 GCA_026710945.1 Chloroflexota bacterium | reverse complement strand
TACCGCCGTATCCCGAAATGTTCGCGCCTAACTCTCCTACGATAAACACTCTTACCTTCATCACTCTTCACCTGTTAAGGAGCCGCCTGTGTAAAAAACAGGCAAAGATCATAGTAACACCCCTAAACCTTATGAGTCAACCGACACGTGCACTTTCTTTTATCGACATCGTTGAAGCCCATCACATCCTATGGGCAGGGATTGAGGCAGAAGGGCGGCTGCACTTCTTGTGGCGTGTGGTGATCTGCCGATTACCAGCAACGCATGCCAACGGTCGGTACGTAGGAAACCGCTTGCGTAACATGCTTACAATTGCCAGCAACCTGCTGTTGCGAATCTTGAAGCCGGTCACGAGGGGCTTAAGCACGTGTTACAATGAGCGCGCGTTGTGAGCAGCGAAGAGGTAGTGGATTCAGTGAGGATTCTGGTCGCAGGTGGGGCGGGATTTGTCGGTTCGCATCTCTGTGATTACTTGATTGCGCAAGGACACACGGTCACAGCCGTTGATAGCGGCATAACCGGTCGCGCCAAGAATGTTGCTCATCTTGCGGAGAGCGACCGGTTTTCTCTCCGAGACCACGACGTCACCGAGCCAATCGCATGGCAAGGAGAGGCGGTATTTCATCTGGCGAGCCCCGCCAGCCCTGAGGGCTACTTACAGTACCCCCTTGCGACGCTGCGAGTTAACTCTGTCGGCACGGAGAATCTGCTTACCTTGGCACGGGAAAACGGTGCAAAGTTTCTCTACGCTTCCACGTCCGAAGTCTACGGCGATCCACTTGTTCATCCTCAGCCCGAGACGTATTGGGGAAATGTCAATCCAGTTGGGCCGCGGGCATGTTATGACGAGGGAAAGCGTTTTGGTGAGGCTTTGACCATGGAGTTCGTGCGTCAGCACGCGGTTGATGCCCGCATTATTCGCATATTCAACACCTACGGTCCCCGAAATGACCTCCGCGATGGTCGGGTCGTACCGAACTTCATCGCGCAGGCGCTGGCGGGAAAACCGATTTCGATCTATGGCGACGGCACGCAAACTCGCTCATTCTGTTTCGTGGGCGATCTGGTCCGCGGCATTGTTGCGGCAATGTTTACGGCCGAGACACAGGGAGAGATCTTCAACCTGGGCAACCCTGACGAGCGCAGCATCCGTGATTTTGCCGACATGATTGTGCGCTTGACCGGCACCAATGTTCCCATTGTGCATAAGCCCCTGCCGGCAGATGATCCCAGAAGACGACGTCCTGACATTACCAAGGCTCGGACGTGGTTGGGCTGGACTCCGGAAGTTTCTTTGGAGGAAGGCTTGGCAGAGACAATTGCCTACTTTCGTCAGGAACTCGCGGCGCAACCGATGCAATAAGGGTGGTCTTTTCCGGCTGAGTCTCCGGTGCAATCTGACGGAATCACTTCTTGCTGGAGGGTTTTCCACTGACGATCGATGCACACGCTGACAATTGCCATTCACCTTCATCGGTGGAGCTGCCCTGCGTGGCGCGCATTGCATCTGCCAGCGATAAACACTATCCTTGTTGAGGGATAGACGTATCTAAAGGAGTGTAGCAGGTGAAATTCGTTCGATATCAAGACGGTTCTCGCCCGGCGTGGGGGATTGTTGAGGGAGATACTGTTACGCCAGTAGTGGGTGATCCATTCACAGGATGGTCGCGGAGCAATCGGTCTGTCGCTCCGTGGGACCTGCACGTCTTGCCACCCGCATCACCAACGAAAGTAATCTGTGTGGGTTTAAACTATAAGCTTCATGCCGAAGAGAGCGGGATGGAGATTCCAAAAGAGCCGATGCTGTTCTTGAAACCGCCGACGGCCATTATCGGCCATGAAGAAGGTGTAATCTATTCCCACCTCACTACGCAGTTGGACTATGAGTGTGAACTGGCGATGGTGATTGGCAAGACCGCCCATCGCGTCTCGGTAGACGAGGCGCTGGACGTCGTCGCTGGCTACACCTGCGCCAATGATGTCAGCGCGCGTGATCTGCAGCGCAGTGACGGGCAGTGGGCGCGCGCTAAAGGAATGGACACGTTCTGCCCGCTCGGGCCGGTGCTCGTAAACGAAATCGATCCGGTTGGCCTACGGATCCAAACAAAACTTAACGGTGAAACGAAGCAGGACAGCAATACGGCCGACATGGTGTTCAAGCCGGACTATATCGTTCACTATGTGTCGCAGGCGTTCACGCTGTTGCCGGGTGACGTGATCATAACGGGCACCCCAAGCGGCATAGGGCCGATGGAGGTTGGCGACCGCGTGGAGGTACTCATCGACAATATCGGCACGCTTGCCAATCCAATTGTAGCGCCGGACTAAGCTATTCCTAGCTCGACGGGCGACTATAGAATTATCTCAAACTGCGATTGCGGTCGAACCGGAATTTTGCCTGCACTACAACACTCCACGTGGGTAGGAATGAGGCATCCGGTTCGGCCATTGACTTTAGGGTGAGTTGCCGAGAGTTGCAATCTGCCGGTGCTATATCAGCAGAATGTTGAGTAGAGTTTTCGCGTTGCACTTGGAGTCTTGCATATTCTCGCCGCATTCCCGATCAGGGATGTCAACGACGCGCTGGGGAATCTAGTCCAGGATCACAGGAATGCGCTGGTTTATTGCTGCAAGGGCTGACGTAACCACGCAATTGTAGGCGATAAACTCTACGCCACAGCGATGGGCAGTATGTAGAGCTTGGGCAAACTTGGCGTCAGTGCGGTGGTTGGCTGCGACGCTAAGAGCATCGTCGCGTTGCACGACGAAGAAGACGACTGCCCGCGCGCCGGACTGGCGGAGCTTCGTTAGCTCAGCCACGTGTTTGCGTCCACGTTCCGTAGGTGCATCGGGGAATAGGCCGCGGCCATCTTCCACAAGCGTGACCGATTTTACCTCCATCCAGCAGGCGCCGTCGGCATTCTCTAAGAAGAAATCTAACCGGCTGCTACCAACGCGGCACTCCCGCTTCCATGAAGTGTACTGACTAAGCTCAGATAGGCTGCCCTGCTCGAGGGCTTCCTGGACGAGAACGTTCGGTAGCTGTGTGTTCAGTGAGACGAGGGTCTGGTCTTTTTCCACCAACCACACCTGGAATCGGGTCTTGCGCTGGGCGCCGGACTTTGGTTCCAGCCACACGCGGGCGCCGGGCCGCAGCAGTTCACGAAGCCTGCCCGGATCGGGAAGATGCGCGGAAACGGGTTTGCTTTGGCGCGGAAGTTGCACGAGACACGTAAAGCGATTGGGTCGCGAGAGGAACTGTGCTTCTTGCAGAGGGGCAGGAAGCTTCAAGGGGATTCGTTCACAAGGCTGCAGAGACTGTCAGCCAGTTCGACGAATGCCTCTACGTCTTCGAGACGTTGCCACCAGCGGTCGGGCAGGTGAGAGAGCCCGTGCGAAGCTCCCACCAGCGCGCCGCAGACTGCACCCGTCGCTTGACTTGCACCGCCCAAGTTTATGGCTTCAACCAGTGCTGACTCGGCTGACTTCGTCGAAGACGCAGTCTCCGTGCGCAGCAGGCATACAATGGCGGCTTCCAATGCATCGAATGCCATTGTGGATGGGTGAATGTACGTGGTTGCTTCCAATTGGGACAGCCGCTCTAAGACCGGTACGGGCACGTCGTAGTCTTCCAAGTGGTCCAAGATTAGCTTGAGAGAGTCCTTGATGGTGTTGCCGGCAATGAGGGCGGAGATAATGAGGTTGAGCGTGACGGCTGCCCAGCTCCACATGCGATCATAGTGCGTAAGCCGGGCGCTGCTGTACGTGGCGGCAATGTTCTGTTCCGGATGCTGGGCGAAGAGTAGGGCCAATGGCGCGCACCGGCCTACCACGTGAATGCCCGTCGTCTTGCCGCCGGACTCCCAATACGTGAGTGACGAAGCGTGCTCCCACATCATCCCGGTGGCTACTTTGGCAAGCGTGCGATTGGTTACGTCCTGGGAGAGGACGCCCTGTGAACTAAACGACCATGCGACCAAACGCTGGAGGGCGTCTTCCGGATCATACTCGCCACAGGCGACGAGACTCTCTGCAAGGCAGCGGGCTTGATTGCCAATTTCACCGGCACTGGCGGTAGCGGGACCTCGCAAGTCTCGCAACAATCCATACCGGGTGCGAATCTCTCGCGGCGTCATGCCTTCGGTGGTTGCGCCGAGACACTCTCCTATGGCAAGTCCAACGAGTGTGCCGCGAAAGCGGTCGAGTTGCTTCATAATTCCAGTGGTGCTTCGTCTCTCTTGTAGCCTTTAGCTCTGTACAGGCTATGCATGCCGCCTAATTGGGAGAGAAATGCAGGGTGAACACAATCTCGCGCATCACTTCCTGACACAACTCACACAGAAACGGACTGTCGTCTTCTCTTGCCGTAGCAATCGCCATCAACTCATCAATTGACTGTGCTTCGTACATGATACAAGGTAGCGCGCACGTTCGTCCCCGAGTCTTGGCATCTACAACTGATTCACTTATCGTGTGCTTTTTCGTTGTCTGCAAGCCTAAGGGAAGCCCGACGAGATGACCGAAGTTGTGCATGACGAGACTTCGCAGGCACTTGAGACGCAAGTCGCAGTCCGCAATCTGCGAAAGGTGGCGGATAGAAATCACCGTGACCAAGTCGGGCTCGGTGCAGGCGAAGACTGAAGGAAAGTCACCCTCCGTTTCCGTCGTGTCGTTACGCAACTCTGTGTGCAGGAGAGCAAGATCCAGGTGAGGATCGACGTGCTGCCAGGGTTCAAAGCGGACGATTTCTATGAAAGTTGCGGCGGAAACCTGTCCTGAGTTTTGGTCGAGGCTAGATTCCCAGTACCAACGGAATGAGTGATACGCTTCCTTGCCGGCGGTGCCTTTGAGTATCCAGTTGCCGTAAGGGCGCAAGACTATCGGCGCGAGGCCGATGTCCTGTTCATCGGCGACTCCCCGCAGATAGCGCAGAAAGTCGCGCATGGCGCCGATGGACTCTTTGGCTTCTGCTTCACTGACACCATCGGACCAGAGGACGGTGATTGGCTTCATGATCGCATGGCCTGTTCGAAGGATCGGATCGCCTGGCTGCCGTCCAACACGCCGCACTCGAGGTGAAACTCTTGCACCTCTCCCGGTTCCAAGTAGCGCAGCCTGCCCTCGCTTCGCTCCACAGCACGACCCAGCGGCAGGCAGTTACCGGGTTCTAAGCCGACGACGTACTCATCGCTATTCATCATCTTCCACTCGGTAAAGCACGGGAGCTCACGAGGGTCATAGCGAAGGTACACGCCGATGCCGTCGCGAAGGCCGGGATTCACGATTGCAGCTTGCACGCGTCCTTCTGAATTTGGTCTCATGGCATGGAAATAGACGCGTTCTGCATAGTCTGGTGTGGGGTCTTCAAAACGATCGTACCGTTCATGCCCCACTTGGGCGGCCTCGTCACGTGGTGTAACGTGTTCCGTCGGTAGGAGAAGCCGTGAATCACGATGCACTAACGGAAAGCCGATGTTGACGTGGTAAAGCAGCATGAATGGGCTACGCTCGCGTCCTCTATTCTCCACGCTATCGTGCACGAAGAACCGCGGCTCACCTAAGCGCGCCGTAATGCGGCGCGTAAGCACCAGGGTATTACCAAAGACCGCGCTCTCGGTCAGCTTCCCCTGCACGCGCATCACATAGTCGTCGCCGTCCCAGTCGTTGTCTACAAGGACGTTCCGGGCTGCAGTATAGGAAATGCGGCCGTGGATGCCAAGGTCTTCTTCCCGATCCGGGCCCGCCGCACCCAGGTAAGTGAGCCCGCACGTGGTGATGAGTCCGCCGAAGAACCCACGCAGCCACCCGAGACCGGGAGGTTCAAAATACGCGCTGTGAACGTCGCCCGTGCGAGACCGCCACGCTAATGGGATGCCGTTATATTCGGCGTGTGCAACGTCCAGGCCGCGAGTCGGCGTGATCCAGAGGTTCAAGCCCGAACCGGTGCGCATCTCGGCGGCAAGCATTGCGTCTTCCGGCCCCTCCTCCCAACGGAGCCGCCGCGCCCCGCCGACTTGGTCCATGCTGCCGACACGGGAGAGAAGCTCTTCACGTGTGAATGCCGAATTCCATAGCGTTGGCATGCGCTTTAGTTTGCCTCCACTGCACTGCGAATGAGCGTTATTTGGGGCGAAGACTTTGGATTGCCGAAAACTGCTACTACGTCAATTCGCCATGGCCCGTCGATCTGTTCGGTGTCAAGCAGGTAATGCTGGGCCGCCGCGATAATGTGTGCAGCTTTGGCTGCGGTCACAGCCGCTTGGGGAGGCCCAAAACTAGTTGTACGCCGAGTCTTTACCTCAACAAACACGATGGCGTCGCCATCTCGCGCGACTATGTCCAATTCTCCCGCTGGGGTGCGATAGTTGCGGGTCAAAATAGTGTAGCCCTGCACGGCTAGGTAGCGGGCCGCCTCTTCCTCTCCCCATCGTCCGATGGTCTGGCGCTCCCGGCTTGCACTCATGGGCCGGCTCCCCACTGGCTGCTTTGCACGTTGGAGCCAGTTTCTGCCACTGCTGCAGTGCATTGACGACCTGAGTCGGCATCCTGGCCCGCTTCGCTTGCGTCTACATTGGACCTCAGCGCGACAGGTGCTGGGTGAAGAAGCTGAGATGCAGCACGCATGACGGGAAGGAAGGTAGCGCGGTGTATGGCGCAGGGGCCAAGCCGCGACAACGCCAACTGATGTCTGCGCGTGCCATATCCCTTGTTGTTGGCAAAGTCATAGCTGGGATAGATCTGACCGAAGCGGCGCATTAGCCGGTCGCGGTGCACCTTGGCGAGAATCGAGGCCATGGCGACCGAGAGACAGCGCTGGTCGGCCTTGGGGTGGGATTCTACGCGGACCGGCGGGTTGGGCAGGGTCACGGCATCGGTAAGGAGAATATCCGGAGCGCGCTGGAGCTTGGCATTGAGGTCTGCATAGGCACGCCGGATGGCAAGACGTACGGCGGCGCTAAGGCCGGCGACCGCGATCTCGCGCGATGTTACCGCGCCCAAGCCCCATGCTGCGACGTGTGTCATGACACTGGGTGCGAGCGCCGTGCGCTGCTTCGGACTAAGTAGCTTGGAATCGTCAACTCCATGCAATTCGACCGGCAGCGATTGGTAGAGCTTTGGTGGAACGGCAACCATGCCAGCCACTACGGGACCGGCCCAGGCGCCACGACCGACTTCATCCGTTCCGGCAATCAACGTAGCGCCGCGGTCCAACCAAGACCGCTCTATTGCGAGGCTATCCATGCGAATGGATGTACGCATTACGCGACAATGCCCGCTGTTTTTCACGCTAGCGGGCATTCCTTCCTGCAGGGTGCGTACTATCTGCGTTCTTTGATGCGAGCGGCTTTGCCGACACGATCACGGAGATAATACAGCTTCGCACGTCGTACCCTACCTCGCCGCACGACATTTACACTCTCAATGCGAGGAGAATGGAGCAAGAATGTCCGTTCTACGCCGATGCCGTGCGTGGTGCGACGTACAGTGAAGTTCTCATTTATGCCTGAGGCGCGGCGCGCCAAGACTACACCTTCGAAGGCCTGCGTGCGCTCACGACCGCTCTCAACGACCTTTACGTTCACGCGGACTGTATCTCCGGAGGAAAACTCAGGCAGGTCGGACTTTAGCTGCGATCCTACAATTTCGTCAATTATCGTTGTCATCTCTGCTTCTCATAGCTCTACGAACACATACTCTTGCTACCGTAGCACATTAGTCGGTGTCTTCGCAATTTGCGGCTGATTCGCAGTCTACCTCTGCGGCAAGGAGGCCCCTGTCCGCATCGCTCAAGTCTTCATGCGTAAGCAGGTCGGGCCGACGCTCGCGGGTGCGCAAGAGTGACTGTCGACGTCGCCAATTTGCTACTTCCTGATGATTGCCGGAGAGCAAGACCTCAGGCACGTGCATTCCTCGATAGGTGGCGGGGCGGGTGTAGTGCGGGTACTCCAGGAGGCCGGTAGCGAACGATTCCTCACGGACGGCGGTAGGCCCGCCGCCGAGCACGTTTGGCAGGTGTCGCGCGGTCGCGTCGAGCACGACGAGTGCGGGTAACTCACCACCGCTGACTACGTAGTTGCCGATGGAGATCTCGCTATCCGCCAGATGTGCCCCTACACGTTCGTCCACACCTTCATAGCGTCCGCAGAGCATGATGATGTGCTGCTGTGCCGCCAGGTCTGTGGCAGTCTGCTGGTTTAGAAGGCGACCTGAAGGGCTAAGCAGGATGACATATGATTCCGGCGTCTTGAGGTCCGCGACCCCGCGGAAAAACGGTTCCGGCTTCATGACCATGCCGCTACCGCCGCCAAAGGTGTAGTCGTCCGTGACTCTGTGCTTGCCCTCAGCCCAGTTGCGCAGATTGTGCACGACAACGGTGAGTTGCCCGCCCTGCACGGCGCGGCTGAGCGTACCGTGGTCGAGCGGCCCGCGAAAGTAGCCTGGGAATATGGTAAGGATGTCTACGCGCAGCATGTGCCTTGTTCGCGGTCTATTTGGGTTGCTGCTTTGGGCCGGTAGCGCTGTGAGTAAGCGGGAGCAGTCTTCTCACGGCTGGTTTGAACTGGCAGTCCGTTGGTGATGATTTTCGTCACTGCTTCCGGTTACGCTACCGATCGGCCAAGAAGTGACCAGCTAGCTACTCTTGCGAACTGACCGGTTCCCAAGAGGTCATGTCTCCCGGGAGTTGTGCATAGAGCGGGTAAGAGGGTAGGTAACACTTGACTGCGGCGAGATAAGTTAGAAAAGCGCGTAAGTATCAGGCTCAATCGGGCACTAAGCCGGGTATGAGGTGAACGACTATGCGTTGCGTTTCCAAGTCTATGTCGTGTACTACCTCGGCAATAGCGGGCAGAAGAATCTCCCCAGTCTGATCGCCGCGCACGATGTATACGTCGTTGCTGCCGGTAGCGATTATCTCTGCGACGGTGCCGAGATAGCAGTCATCAACCGTGTAGACTCCCAGTCCCTCAATCTGGTGGTGATGAAAGCTGCCGTCAGGGAGAGGCGGCATTTCAGCTTCGGGGAGCGCGATGTACGAGCGGGCAAGCTTACTTGCAGTGTCACGAAAGTCAATGCCAACGAGCTTCAGCAGCGCGCCTTTTGGTGTAAAGCGCACTCTCTCTATGCGATACGGGGTATGCGATTCACCGATATACAGACGCTTAAGATTTTGAAAGCGCTCTGGGAAGTCGGTAAGAATGTCTACGCGAATTTCGCCCCGCACACCGTGGGCGGCCGTCACCCGGCCGATGATGATCCAGCCGTCGTACGCGTCGCCCCGGTCTACGGTACTCGCTCCCTCAGCAGTGATCTGTTCGTCCTGCTGATCAGATGATGTCAAGCGCGACACGTCGGCTCGATTCTCCAGCCGCCGCGCGCATTACCGTGCGTAGGGCTTGCGCGATACGACCGTCCTTGCCAATCACTCGTCCTTTGTCTTCCTCAGCGACGCGCAGTTCGTAGACTACAGCTTGAGAGCGCACGATTTCACGAACCTGTACCGCGTCGACGTTGCGCACCAAGCCGTAAGCGACGAACTCGATGAGGCCGGTCAGGGCCGGGATCGTGCCGCTGTCGCCGCGATAGTCGCGGCCGCCGCCGCCCCACTGCCGCGGTCCTCGACGCCCACCATCATGCGGTCTGCCGGATCGCCTTTGATTCATCCTCAGATCTCCAATCCGGCAATCTTAAGCAGCTTGCGCACGCGGTCTGAAGGCTGTGCGCCCTGCTGCAACCACTTTTGCGCACGCTCCGTATCGATCTCCACAGTTGAAGGCTCGGTCCGTGGATTATAGTGTCCCAACAGTTCTACATGACGCCCATTGCGCGCCACCTTGGAGTCTGCTACGACAACCCGGTAGTGGGGTTGTTTTCGTTTACCAATGCGAACAAGACGGATCCTAAGCAAAGCGCACTTCCTCCTCTAATTGGTGTTCTGTCATGTTAGTTCTTGAATTGCAGGCTGTTGTTGCCAATTCTGTTCGATCTCGTCACCAATGCTCTGTGGGCCGCAACCTTCCCGACCGGCACCGCCTGACCTCTTAGCAATGAATATCGCCAGAGCCGCAGCGGACTACCGCCTAGCTATCTTTATAGTCCTCGCGCGGCGGCGAAAAGATGTCTAGCACAACGGTGGGCTCGTCAGCAGTGGCGGCATGCGGCGTATGGCCGGGTATCACATACGTCTCGCCCGGCTTGAGTATCAGCAATTCCTCGCCGATGGTCAACTTTAGCGTGCCTTCCAGCACATACCCTGTTTGTTCGTTGGGGTGATTGTGCAGAGGTACATCGCCGCCGGGCGCAAATGTAATCTGGCAAATCATGGCCTTGTCGCCATATGCCAACGTCTTGCGATGTACGCCCGTAAACATCTCCACAGGATCGACATGGGCGGCACTTGCACGCATAAAATCGCTTGCTCCAGTTTTCAACCCACTCAGGACAAGTAAAACTGCGCCCCAGATTTGGCGGCTTGCTTAATCGTAGCAAAAGCGCTTACTAACGACAAGTGACGTTGTCATTTTATGGGCTCAGTGCTACGATGAAGGTGACTGCCTGTCCGCTCTCCATCCTGTCCGACGCGAGGTCAGATTTGCTTGCCCAGCTAGGAAACCCAGCGGTATTTCTCGGTCTGCTCCTTGCGCTCGTTGTTGGTATCTCTGTGCATGAATTTAGTCATGCTTGGATGGCTAATCGGCTAGGAGACCCTACGGCCAGCTCTCAGGGAAGGCTGACGCTCAATCCTCTCTCCCATCTAGACCTGATGGGAACTATCATGATCTTTCTCATCGGCTTCGGTTGGGGTAAGCCTGTGCCCTATAATCCCGCTAACCTACGTAACGGCCCCATATCGGGAGGGGCCATGGTGGCTGCCGCAGGTCCGGCGGCCAATCTTGTGGTTGCGGCCGCAATTGGCTTTCTTATCCGGAATCAGATTTCCTCGCTCGATGCGACTACGGACAGCACCACCGTGACCATAGTGACGATGCTTGCCATCGTCATGCAGATCAATATCGCATTGGCAATTTTCAACATCATCCCGATCCCGCCCTTGGATGGATATCGCGTCCTCTTGCGTTTCTTACCGCCGCACGTCGTGCCTTCCATCACGCGGCTAGAATTGCAGGGCCCGTTCTTTTTGCTCATCATAGTGCTCTTGGACCAATGGGTCCTGCGCGGTGTTATATTTCAGACTATTCTCGGCACTCCGGTTATCTTCATCCGAAATCTGTTCCTCGGTTTCTGATATGGGATCCCCATTGCCCTCCGTGCGCCTGGCTATCTTTGAAGGGCCCCTTGACGTCTTGCTGCGGCTCATCCAGGAACAGAAACTAGACATAACGGAATTGTCCCTCGTCGTCGTTACGCAGCAGTTCCTCGCATACGTGCACAGCATGAAGAATCAGGACGGCCCGCTGCTGGCGGCATTCCTTCGTGTGGCGGCCCAACTCATGCTTGGGAAGTCCCAGGCCCTATTACATGAGCCTCAGGACATGTTGGAAGAGACTGAAGAGTCTCTGGAGGACCAATTGCGGGGATATGAGCGATTTAAGCGGTTGATGGAAACGGTTGCCGCCTGGCAGGAGGATCGCGACGTCGCATACCAGCGCACTGCCGCCGCACCCATGCCCCTGCCCCTGGTACAGTCCGACCTTGTGAGCTATGCGCCCGATGACCTGGTGAGTGCACTTGCCGCAATGCTGGAGGAGAAGGAAGATGAACTACCGCCGGTGGCGCGACGCACGGTATATATCGAGACGTACGTCGGTCGCATTGGGACGCTCCTAGTGCTCCACGGCCAAACCGGATTTCGCGAACTCATCGAACCCGCGGAATCATTGGAAGAGATTGTCGTGGCCTTCTTGGCGGTACTGGAGTTTCTGCGATTACGTAAGGCTACGGTACGGCAGGCCGAACTCTACGCGGACATCCTCATTCTGCCGATAGACACCGGGCAAGCCGGTGAGTCTGAGGGGGACCCGGTGGCTGTGCCCGCGCATGGCGCTGCCGACGGGGTCTCAAATCGCGGAAGGTGATTGTATGCCGTTGCCACTTGCCGCTCTGCTCGAGGGGCTTTTGTTTGTCGCCGAGCGACCGCTTACTGTTCAGGAGTTGGCACGGATTACGGGTGAGCCATCCCGGGCCGTGACCGCGGTCTTAGAAGAATTCAAGACTGCCTGGCATGACCGGGGGATTCTGCTACAGGAGCAGCACGGCGCATTCTTACTCGTTTCGCATCCGGACGTGGCACCGTACATTCGCACGCTGCTTGGCGTGCACCGAGGGGAACGAATCTCTCGCGCAGCCTTGGAAACCCTCGCGGTTATTGCTTACTACCAGCCGGTAACGCGTGCGGACATTGAACGAATTCGAGGGGTGAACTCGGACCACACCCTGGCAGTGTTGCTCAGCCGTGAGTTCGTAGCTGCGGGCGAGAGACGCCTAACTCCGGGCAGACCGATTGAGTACGCTACCACGTTCGAGTTTCTCAAGTACTTCGGTCTTGCCAGTTTGGAAGACTTACCTGAGCGAGAGCGATTCCTTCTTGAACTGGCAGGCCCAAGCGACGGTGAGGGTGCTCCGGCATCGCGGCTGCAGGAGTCTTAGCGCTTTGTGTACTGAGGCGCTTTGCGGGCGCGCTTCAGTCCGTACTTCTTGCGTTCTTTGACACGGGCGTCCCGGGTGAGCATCCCGGACTTGCGCAACGAGAGGCGATATTGATCATTTGCGTTGACGAGTGCGCGTGCAACTCCATGGCGAATTGCTTCCGCCTGACCGCTGATGCCGCCGCCGACTACTTTTGCCGATACACGAAAGCTGGCGCCAACCAGGTCAAGTGGCTCCTGCACGACGTTCTGGTGCATGATGCGCGGAAAGTAGTCCTCAATCGGCCGGCCGTTGACAACGATACCGCGCTCGCCGCTATAGAGACGGATACGTGCCACGGCCTCCTTGCGCCGCCCTACTCCTACGTAGTACTGGGCGTTACCATCACTACTCATCGGCATTAGCTCCTGTCGTGCTCACGAGAAATGGCTCAGGCTGTTGGGATTCGTGTGGATGTTCAGGCCCGCCATAGACTTTTAGTTTCTTGAACATAGCTCGGCCCAAGCGGTTGTGGGGAAGCATACCCCGCACCGCATGCTCAATTACGCGATGAGGGCGCCGCTCAAGCTGGTCTTCCAAGAGGACTGCGCTGAGGCCGCTGGGATAGCCTGAATGACGGTAGTACGTTTTCTGCTCGCGTTTGCGGCCGGTGACAGCGACTTTGGCAGCGTTGACTACAATCACGTAGTCTCCGGTGTCAATGTTCGGAGCGTAATGGGGCTTGTGCTTGCCGCGCAGCACGTGCGCGATGCGTGTCGCGAGCCTGCCGAGGGTCTGTCCCGTGGCGTCAACCACATACCAACGATGTTCCACGTCACTGGGCCGTGTCACGGCAGTTACCGGAGTCTTCATGTCTGTGTGTCCTCTTACTTCCTCTTTAGGGCAAATGTGTCCGGGTAGGTTACCCGGATCAAGAACAGCCCTTTGGCGGGAACTGTCGGCCCAGCCAGTGCCTTGTCTCTTGCAGTCAGTACTCGTTCCATATGTTCAGTCGGCTTGCGACCTTCTCCAATTTCCAACGCGGTCCCAACAATTCGCCGCACCATGTGGCGTAAGAACGCATTTGCTTCCACTAGAATGCGCACGGTATCTTCGCAGCGGCGGCACGTGGCACGGGTCAGGCTTCGTACGGTGCTCGCGTCTGGATCTTCTCCCCCGGCAAGAGCCTGAAAATCATGCGTTCCAACCAGACTCTGCAGAGCTATATGCATTGCTTCGACATCCAGCGGTCTTCTGTGATGGAGAGCGAAGCGGTGCCGGATAGGAGACCGGGTCTCACTATTGAAGATGTCGTATCGGTAGCACCTGCTCTTTGCGCTGTAACGGGCATGAAACCCCGGTTCGGCATACTCTAACTCGGCTACGGCTATCGTTTCCGGCAAGACCGCGTTCAGTGCCCGCTCAAGTTCTGCGGGAGTGTGTTGCCAGTCCGATCGGAAGTGAATGACCTGTCCCGTGGCGTGCACGCCGGCATCCGTTCGACCTGCACCCACCACCCGGGTTGACTGCCGTGTGATGCGCCCTATTGCCTTCTCCAGTTCCTCCTGTACGGTTGGCTTGCCAACCTGCACCTGAAACCCATGGTATGGTGTGCCGTCATAGGCAACACGGCAGCAGAACGTAGCGGTGTCACTTGCCGCTATACGAGCGCCAATATTGGTTCCCTTCTTACCTCTGCCCTTTCGTTTGCTGCTTGCCTATTCTACAGGATGTGAGCGGCTACGGGGTTTCCCGTGTCCGGATATCTCCGACGCTACTCCACCAACTGGACCATCATTATAGGCGCGCCATCGCCCCGGCGGGTGCCAAGCCGCAAGGCACGCGTATACCCGCCCGGCCTGTCGGCATAGCGTGGTCCGAGTTCTTCAAAAAGATGATGCACCGCCTCTTGGTGGGGAAGACGTGAGAGCGCTTGTCGCCGGGCATGCAGATCGCCACGCTTCGCGAGAGTGATCAGCCGCTCCACGCGTGAGCGTATCTCTTTGGCACGTGCTGTCGTCGTGTGCACCTCGCCGTTCAGCACAAGGGTGCCAAGCAAGTTTCGGCAAAGTGATTCCCGCTTGCCCTTATCCCGGTTTAACCTGCGAACATACATTCTCTTTCTCACACGGGCACCTCCTCTACTTCCTCGGCACTGCCTGTACCGTTTGACTCCGTTAGGAAGAGGTCGCTCTGTGCCAGTCTTTCTTTGACCTCGGACAGCGTCTTTGCGCCCAGCCCCTGAATTTTCAAAAGGTTATCTTCATCCATGGCGAGCAGCTGTTCAACGGTACTGATGCCGCCGCGCCGCAGGGCGTTGTAGGCGCGATTTTGCAGTTGCAAGGATTCAAGCGGCGTCGAAGAAATTGGATCCGGGCGCGCGATGCCAACTTCTATGCGTTGCGCGAGGGGATGGAAGTCGCGGATGAGCGAAAAGTAGTCGCACAGTATCTGTCCGCACTGACCCAGCGCCGTTTCCGGGGTGAGCGTGCCATCAGTCCATACGCGGAGGATGAGTGCGTCCAAGTCAGTCACCTGACCGACGCGGGCGTGCTCTACGCGGTATTCTACCCGCCGTATTGGCGTGAAGATCGCATCTACGGGCACGACACCGATCGGTGTATCTTCCTGTGTATTGGAAAGCGTAAAGCCGATCCCCTGTTCTACCGTCAAGCTCATTTCTAATTCGGCGCTATCGGAATCCAATGTCGCAATCAACTGATCAGGATTAACAATATTGACCTCAGGCGGACACTGGATATCAGATGCTGTCACAATGCCTTCGCGGTTGACGGATAGGTAGAGATCAATAGGAACATCGGCCGAGGATGTCAACCGGATGCGCTTGATGTTCAAAATGATTTGCGTGACATCTTCAGTCACATCGGGAATGTCAGCGAATTCGTGAAGAACTCCCGTAATCCGGATGGACGAGATTGCAGCGCCGGGAAGCGATGAAAGGAGCACCCGTCGCATAGCATTGCCCAACGTGTGGCCATACCCACGTTTTAGCGGCTCAATGCGAAAATGGCCGTAATTCTCTTCACTTTCAATAACTCTGACTTCGGGTTGAACTTCCTGCAGTTCCAATGGGAATTACCTCCCAATACACAGATATGCTCGTAACTTTGCGTTGTGCGGCCCAAAGTGCCGGCGCACTTGAATGGTGCGGCCAACCTATCGCCGTGAGTAGTACTCAACGATCAATTGTTCGTTAAGGTCAGCATCGATCTCTTGGCGTGTCGGCAAGGAAAGCACTTTGCCCTCTAGTTTCTCGCGGTCAAGGGAGAGCCAATTCGGCACTGCTACCGAATCCAGGCGTTCCGCGGCAATCTTGAAGTATTCATTATTGCGGCTACCTGTACTGACGCCGACCACGTCACCTTCTCCAATGAGCGCCGAGGGTATATCGCACTTGCGGCCGTTGAGCGCAAAGTGACCGTGGCACACAATCTGCCGTGCCGCAGCGCGAGACGAAGCGAAGCCAAGTCGATACACGACATTGTCCAGCCGACTCTCGAGCAACTGAAGGAGAGTAGACCCCGTTACACCCGGGCGTGACGTGGCAAGCTCAAAATACTTGCGAAACTGGCGCTCGAATATGCCATACATGCGCCGTGCCTTTTGCTTCTCCCGCAAGCGCAAGCCGTAGTCAGACAGCCTGCGGCGCATTCCTCCGTGCATTCCCGGGGGATTCCTCCGCTTTTCAATTGGGCACTTCGGTGTGAAGCACTTGTCGCCTTTTAGGAATAGCTTTTGCCCTTCCCGGCGGCACAGCCGACACACGGGGCCAACATAACGTGCCATATCCTCTCCTCAGAACTCCTGTACTAACTACACGCGCCTACGCCGGGGCGGGCGTGGGCCGTTGTGCGGAACGGGTGTTACGTCGGTAATGCTCATCACCTGCAACCCACCCGCTTGCAGCGATCGGACCGCAGACTCCCGCCCGGATCCCGGGCCCTTGAGGGAGACTTCCACCTGCCCCATGCCAAAGTCGGCTGCCTTGCGGGCTACTGTTTCCGCTGCAACCTGGGCGGCATACGGCGTGCCCTTGCGGGATCCCTTGAAGCCGGCCGATCCTGAGCTTGCCCAGCACAGGGTGTTCCCGTTCATATCGGTGATTGTAATGAGCGTATTGTTGAACGTGGACTGAACAAACGCCTTACCGCGTGCTACGGTGCGTCTTTCGCGCCTGCGTGGACGTGAGCGTGTTTCCGGCATTACCTATACCCCTACGTAAGCTACTTCTTCATAATTGCCCGCTTGCGGCCGGCGACAGTCTTGGGCCGACCCTTGCGTGTTCGGGCATTTGTCCGCGTGCGTTGACCGTGCGCTGGCAGGCCCCGACGATGGCGCATGCCACGGTAACACCCGATTTCTATGAGCCGCCCGATATTCTGCTGCACTTCGCGGCGGAGATCGCCTTCCACAATGTGGTTTGCGGTGATTACCTCGCGAATGCGGTTAACCTCATCTTCCGTGATATCCTGCACCTTCGTGTCCGGCATCACTTGGGCTTTATCCAGAATCCTGTGTGACGTCGTACGGCCGATGCCGTAGATGTACGTAAGCCCCACCCAGATGTGCTTCTCTCGCGGCAGGTCTACTCCCACAATTCGTGCCATGCTGCTCCTCCTGTGAACGATGCCCGGCCCACTTCGATTTGCAGTATTCCGGTTATCCCTGTCGTTGTTTATGGCGAGGATTCGTGCAAATGATACGGACGACTCTCTTCCGTCGCACCACCTTGCACTGCTCACAGCGCCGCTTGACGGACGCCTGCACCTTCATGCGAACTACCTCCTCCCTCGCCAAGTAATCCTGCCACGGGTCAGATCGTACGGCGACAACTCCACCGTAACGCGATCGCCCGCGCCTACGCGAATAAAGTTAAGTCTTAGCTTACCGGAAAGATGTGCCGTAACTTCATGCCCGTTGTCCAGTTCGACACGAAACACTGCGTTGGGAAGGACATCTTGCACAACGCCCTCGATTTCTATCGTGTCTTTCTTCTTTGGCACCGCGTTCTCCGTCTACGCAACTCTCGTAAGTATTTCCGGTCCGTCATCTGTAATGGCGATAGAATGCTCGTAGTGGGCGGAGAGACTTCCATCCGCGGTCACTGCGGTCCACCCATCGTCGAGCACCTTAACACGCCAATCCCCGACAGACACCATTGGCTCGATGGCAATGGTCATGCCGGGCAGTAATTTGACCCCTGCACCTGCCTCACCAAAGTTTGGCACTTGCGGGGCCTCGTGCATTACTTTTCCGATGCCATGTCCAACAAAGTCTCGAATTACGGCAAGCCCTTGCGCCTCCACCCACGATTGAATGGCGAACCCAATGTCTCCAAGGTGATTGTCCGGCACCGCTGCCGCAATGCCGCGTTGCAGTGCCTCTTTCGTTGCGCTCATCACGCGTTCCGCCTGTGCATTCGCTCGGCCGACCGCGTACGTGACCGCTGCATCGCCGTGCCATCCTTTGTAGATGGCGCCTACGTCGATACTTAGAATGTCGCCTTCATTCAAACAGTACCCGCTTGGGATACCATGCACTACTTGCTCATTTACCGACGCACAAATCGTACAAGGAAAACCGTGATACCCCTTGAAAGACGGCACAGCCCCGCGCTTCTTTATCTCGGCTTCTGCCAGCGCGTCCAACTCTGCCGTTGTTGCGCCGGGCACAGTATGCTCGCCGAGGAGCGCAAGGACTTCTGCTACTATCTTACCCGCTTGGCGCATGAAACGCAACTGCCGCGGGGTCTTTAGCTGTATCGCTCGCGTCATCTGCACCCACTAAACCATCTGTGTACTGCTATTGTCAATACTCGCAACATCGTCTATTACGCTCTCAATCTTCCCAGTTACGTCCCTGATGGGCCCACTGCCGTCTACGCTTCGTAAGAGTTGCCTCTCAGCATAGAAAGCAAGCAATGGTTTGGTCTGGGTGTGGTACATGTCAATCCGCCGGCGCACCGTGTCAGGGCGGTCGTCGACGCGCTGACGGAGAGAAAGACCGTCTACATCGCAGCGGTCGGCAACGCTTGGTGGGTTCTTGACCGTGTGATAGGTGTGGCCTTCCGGACAAATGCGTCGGCCTTGGGCCCTCTCTACGATCTGGTCCGTATCGCTGTCAAGAACAATTGCCACGTCGATTTGTCGGCCGATTTCCGCAAGTGTTGCATCAAGCGCTTCGGCTTGAGCTACGGTCCGGGGAAAGCCGTCCAGCACCATGCCTTTCGCAGAGTTCAGGTTTGCCAGCTCTTCACTGACCATCGCAATGACGAGGTGATCCGGGACATATTCGCCCTTGTCATAATAGACTCTTGCCTGCACACCGAAGGCGGTTTCCCTTTGCATGTGTTGCCGAAAGAGCTCACCCGTGGAGATGTGCCGCAGGCCGAGATTCTTGGCAAGAGCCAGCGCTTGCGTGCCTTTGCCCGCGCCCGGTGGCCCCAGCAGAATGAGGTTCGAGGTCTGTGACGAAGTCTGCATCTCCGACGTCGTCTCCGCCTGCGACGTGGTCTGCGTTTTTGACGAAGTTAATTTCGGCACTAGCGCAAGAACCCTTCATACTGACGCATGAGCAACTGGGCCTCGAGATTCTTCATGGTATCTTGCACGACGCCCACGACGATGAGCATGCCGGTACTGCTCAGAATGAGCGCCTGTACGCCGGTAAGGCCCTGAATGAGGAACGGTGACACCGCGATAAGGCCGAGAAAGAAGGCTCCGGCGAGAGTTATCCGAAAGATGACGCTATTGAGGTATTGGGCCGTCGGCCTGCCGGGCCGTATGCCCGGAATGAATCCGCCGTTCTTTTGCAGGACCTCAGGGATATTCTGTTGCTGAAAGATGATTGCGGTGTAGAAGAATGTAAAGGCAACGACAAGTATGAAGTAGAGAGTCCAGTAGAGGGGAGCCTGTGGATCAAAGGCCCGAATGACAAAGGATGCAACGCTTCGTACCCAGCCGGCGTTTGCCGCCTGGAAGTAGCTGGCCACCGTGCTGGGAAAGATCAGGAAGGAGATGGCAAAGATCAAAGGAATCATGCCTGCGGAATTGATCTTGAGCGGAATGTGGGTCGTTTGCCCACCATATTGGCGCCGCCCGTGCATGCGCTTGGCATAGTGTACGGGGATCCGCCGCTGCGCTTCATACATGACAACGATGCCGACCACAATGAGGATGGCAAGGGCGCCAATGATGAAGAGACTCAGTGTCGCAGTGCCGCCGGTCTGGCCGAATATGGCTTGTCCAATGGTGGTGGGTAACCGTGCAACAATGCCGGCAAAGATAATGAGCGAAATGCCTTGACCGATGCCATTCTCCGTAATGAGTTCGCCCAGCCAAACGAGAAACATGGTTCCTGCGGTCATGCTGATGATGAGGGCGAGGCTGCTGAGAAATGTCGGGCCGTTGAAGAGATTGAAGCCGCGGATGACGCCCATTTGGGTAAAAATCGTCGCCTGTCCGAATGCGGAAAGCACGGCCAGCGGCACGGTTCCTATGCGCATGTATTGATTCATGCGGGCGCGGCCGCTTTCACCCCCTTCCCGCGAAAGAGCCTGGAGTTGGGGAATAACCGGAGTCATGAGCTGCATGATGATGGTCGCGGTAATGTACGGGTACACGCCCATTGCCACGATGGAAAAGTTCGCCAGGGCTCCTCCGGAAAACATGTCGAGCAGACCAAGGAACTGTTGCTGCTGGAAAAGTTCCCTTAGGGCCTGTCGATCGACACCTGGCACGGGGATGTGCGCGGCGAAGCGAAAGACGGTGAGCAGGCCCAACGTAAACAGCAGCTTGCGCCGAATATCGGGAAGCTTGAATGCGTTGTAGGCAGCTTGAATCAGGGACGGAGATTTTTGTGAAGGGGTTGATACAGCCATGCGGCGCTACCCTTCCGTTACAGAGCCGCCAGCTGCCTCAATCTTAGCGCGTGCAGCCTGGGAAAATTTGGGGGCCTGCACGGTAAGTTGATGGGTTATCTCGCCGTCGCCAAGTACCTTGACTTGCGTGGAACGGGCAAGGCCTTGCGCCACCATATCTGCGGGAGAAATGGTAGCTCCGGCCGCGAAGGCACGTGCGAGGTCGCCGACATTGACTGGTTGATAAACGACGCGGAAACGCGCATTGCTGAACCCGCGACGATGGGGCAAGCGCCTGACAAACGGCGTCTGGCCGCCTTCGAACCACGCGGGGATCCCGGCATGGGAACGCGACTTCTGACCCTTAGTGCCGCGCCCGGCGGTTTTGTGTCCGCGTCCGCCATGACCGCGCGCGACGCGCTTGCGCCGTTGATTTGCGCCGGCTGGAGAGCGGAGCGCATGTTTTTCCATGCGAGTCTGGTCCTGTTCTATTCGATTAGAGTTCTACGCAGTTTCCTCGACGACTACGAGGCTTCCTCGACATCTACGAGGCTTCCTCGACGTCTACGAGATGAGCGACTTTCCTGATCATCCCGCGCACGGCCGGTGTCTCGTTATGCTCAACCGTTTGTTCTCGTTTTGTTAGCCCCAGGGCCGCTACCGTCTGCTTCTGGTCCTTCGAAAACCCGATGGGGCTCTTACGCAACGTGACGAGCAGCGTCTTCGACGAAGTCGGCTTAGCCGCCATTATCTTGGTCCCCTTCTTCGGCTTGTTCCACGGCGACGGCTGCGGGGGCGGAAATAGTATCCTCTTCTGCCGGCCGCCGTCGGGGGGTCCTGAGCCTGCCAAGCCGTGAGTATGCCTGATCCGGACTCTGCAGTTGCTCAAGCGCCGTCATCGTTGCCTTCACTACATTGATTGCATTGTTGGAACCGAGCGACTTGGTAAGGATGTCATGCACGCCTGCCGACTCAACGACAGCGCGCACCGGTCCGCCGGCAATCACGCCGGTACCCGGCGCGGCAGGCTTGAGCATGACTCGTGAGGCACCGAATTTCGCGGTGATGTCATGGGGGATGGTGGTACCTGCAAGCGGCACGCGGACGAGCGCTTTGCGTGCTTTCTCTCCACCTTTGCGGATTGCTTCCGCTACTTCACGTGCCTTGCCAATGCCGATTCCAACGTGCCCGGCGCCGTCGCCAACCACGACCACGGCGTTAAAGCTAAAGGTACGTCCGCCACGCACAACCTTTGCGACCCGGTTGACGTTCACGAGACGTTCTTCAAGATTCAACGACGCTGCATCGATGGAAACGCTCTCTGGCATAGTATTCCTTGCCTCGCTCAATTAGAACTTTAGTCCTGCTTCTCGGGCCGCTTCCGCAAGGGCACGTACCCGGCCATGGTAACGATATCCTCCACGATCGAAGACTACCGTTTCTATGCCTTGGTCCCGTGCTCGTTCAGCCACCACACGGCCGACCTCAGCGGCCTGCGCTCGTTTGGCCTGTTTCGCTTCAAGCGCCTCGCGCACCGCGGGATCAAGCGTGGAAGCCGCCACAAGCGTGTGATGGGAAGTATCGTCGATCACCTGGGCATAGATGTGCTGGTTACTGCGAAAGACATTTAGACGCGGGCGATTTGCCACACCGCTTATCTTGGCGCGAATCCTGCGCTGCCGTCGCGCCCGCGCGCCCAGTGATTTTCTTCCTCGCATCAACCGCATAGCGAATTCCTAGTCAAATGTTCTTGCAAAACGTACCGCATGCTCTCAGCCGCCCCAGTTTGGCTGCCGTTATTCGCCAGCGCCCACCTTGCCGGCCTTACCGGCTTTGCGGCGCACGTACTCACCGCGATAGCGAATGCCTTTACCGAGGTAGACTTCCACGGGCCGCGCAGCGCGGATATTCGCTGCAACCTGCCCGACCAGATTCTTGTCAATGCCTTCAATGTGTATTGTGGTAGGGTTTTCGACCTCAAGGCTTATACCTTGCGGCGGCGAGTACTCATCTGGGTGTGAATGGCCGAGTTGCATTACTAGCTTGCGGCCCGCAAGTTGGGCGCGATAGCCGGTGCCGTGCAACTCAAGCGTCTTTCGATAACCCTGCGTGACACCTTGCACCATATTCGCAATGAGCGCGCGAACCAGGCCGTGCAGCGCGCGCACTTCGCGGCTTTCCGTCGATCGTTCGACAAGAACCGAGCCATTGTCAACCTTCACGTTGATCGATGGCGCAGCCTCTAGCTGCAATTCGCCTTTAGGTCCCTTTACGTGGACGTCGGACGCACGCACGTTGACGTCTACGCCGCTTGGGATAGGGATTGGTTGTTGGCCAACACGAGACATTGAGTCCTACCTTACCAGACGTAACAGAGGACTTCCCCGCCAATTTTGCGCTGCCAGGCCTCCCGCCCGGTCATTACGCCTGAGGAAGTCGATAGAATTACGGTGCCGATGCCGCCCATCACACGTGGGATTTCATCCTTACTTGCGTATACGCGAAGACCGGGCTTGCTTACCCGCCGCAACCCAAGCAACACGGGCGCACGTTCGTCAGTATACTTGAGACTCACCTTGAGCATGGCCTGTGGATGCTGTTGGTCCACAACCTCAAACTGACCTATATACCCTTCTTTTTCAAGGATGGCAAGGATTGCAGACTTCATCTTGGATGCCGGAATAGTAACGTGGGTATGCCGCGCCTGTATGGCGTTGCGGATCCGCGTAAGCATGTCGGCAATGGGATCGGTCATGGTCATGGTAAGGTTTCTCTCGCCTGTGTATTACCAGCTTGACTTCGTGACACCAGGCAGCAAGCCCTGTAGCGCTGCTCCCCGGAAGCAGATACGGCAGAGCCCGAACTTGCGCATGAAGGCTCGAGGACGACCGCACTGATAGCAGCGGTTCCGAAATTTCACTGGATATTTCATACGGCCTTGTTCCAGCAACATTCGCTGTTTACGCCACTTGGCTATTTTGGACTGCTTCGCCACGGGACTGCGTCTCCTAGCTCGCTAATTGGCTGGCTTCCTGGGCTAGCGGCATGCCGAGTGCCCCTAGTAGGAAGCGAGATTCCTCGTCGGTCTGCGCTGATGTGACAATGGTTATTTCCAACCCGCGGACACGGTCGACTTTGTCGTAGTCAATCTCCGGGAACACAAGCTGTTCGCGGAGGCCAACTGAGTAGTTGCCCCGGCCGTCGAATGCGTTGGGCGACACTCCTCGAAAGTCGCGGATTCGCGGAAAGACGATATTGAAGAGCTTCTCGAGAAAGTGGTACATCCTGGTACGGCGTAAGGTAACTTTCGCGCCAATTGCTTGGTCTTCCCGCAGCTTAAAGTTGGCAATGCTCTTCTTCGACCGCGTCACAATGGGCTTTTGGCCGGCTATCGTCGTAAGATCCCCTACGGCACTATCCAAAGCGCGGGCATCCAGCAAGGCTTCACCGAGCCCAATGTTAATCACTACCTTAGTAATCTTCGGCACCTGCATAATGCAGTCATAGTCGAACTCTTTGACCATTGCCGGTCGCACTTCACCTTCGTAAAGCTGCTGCATCTGCGCTTTTTCCGACATGGATAGTCCTTACTCTTGGCCAATGATCTCTTGGCAATGCTTACACAAGCGCCCCTTGCTGCCGTCGTCGAGGATGCGATAGCCAACGCGCGTTGCCTGGTCGCAATGCGGGCACACAACCATCAAATTCGATTCTGCCAATGGAGCCGGCATCTCGATGATGCCTCCCGGTTGCATTGGCGGCATCGGCCGCTGGTGGCGTTTGACGATATTGACGCCCTCTACCACAACGGCATGGTCCGCATTGATTACCCGCATCACGCGGCCTCGCTTGCCGCGGTCCTTGCCGGCGGTAACTTCCACCTGATCGCCAGAGTGAATTCGCTGCATGATCTAGAGGACCTCCGGCGCTTGGGAGATGATGCGCATGAAGCCCATCTCTCGCAATTCTCTGGCGACGGGCCCAAAGATACGCGTGCCCCGGGGCATGTTTTGGGGGCCCAAGAGCACGGCGGCATTGTCGTCAAACCGAATGCTCGATCCATCGGTACGCCGATACTCCTTTGCCGTACGCACAATGAGCGCGCGCACAACTTCGCCTTCGCGCACTTGGCTGAGGGGCACTGCTTCCTTCACGGAAGCCACGACAATACTCCCAATGCCGCCATATTTGCGCCGCGAACCGCCCAAGACGCGGATACACATAATCTCGCGGGCGCCGGAGTTGTCGGCCACTCGAAGCCTTGATGTTGTTCGGATCATTTCACTGCCTCTGCGAGAACGTCTGCAGGCTCCGCCAACGGCACCTGCTCGCCTCTATCGAGCACTTCTACTACCCGCCAGTGCTTACGTTTAGAGAGAGGTCGTGTTTCCTCGATGAGCACGCGATCACCAATGTGGACATCATTCTGAGGACTGTGCGCGTGGTACTTCTTGGTACTGCGCACGGTCTTCTTATACAACGGATGTCGGCGCACGCGCATCACTGCGACGACGACGGACTTGTCCATCTTGTCGCTGACGACGATCCCTTTGCGTTGTTTCCGGCGACCGGTTGATTTCGACGCTTCTGTCATTTCTTTATCTCTGCTCTCAATTAGCTGGTGATGCCGAGCGCTTTCTCATGCAAGATAGTCTTAATGCGCGCAATTTCGCTAAATAGGATGCCAAATCGAGCTGGGTTTTCCATTTGCACGGTCGCCTGCTGCGAGCGCAAGCTGAAGAGTTCTTCTTGTGCCTCTTCCAGCCGCTCTTGCAGGTCTTCCGCACTCAGTGCGCGCAATTCTGCTGGTTTCGTCATCCGTAACGTTCTCGTTTCCTACTATATGATCTCTGGGGTTTCCCGTGATATGAAGCGCGTCTTCACGGACAGCTTATGCGCGGCCCGCAACATGGCTTCCTGTGCTACATCTTCCGGCACTCCGGTGAGTTCAAAGAGAATGCGGCCGGGCTTTACAATAGCTACCCACTCTTCCGGCGGTCCTTTGCCGCCCCCCATTCGTACCTCAACCGGCTTCTTGCTCAGTCCCTTGTCGGGGAATATGCGAATCCACATTTGCCCGCCGCGGCGGATATGGTGCGTAACCGCACGTCGCGCTGCTTCGATTTGACGATTGTCAACCCAGCCTCCTTCAAGCGCCTGAAGAGCGAAATCGCCAAAAGCGAGCGTGGATCCTCGAAATGCCTTGCCGCGGCGGTGACCGCGATGCATTTTTCGGTGTTTTGTTCGTTTAGGCATCAACATGGTTGGCTTTACTCGCTCGCTCCATTAGCACTGGCATTCCGGTCATTTGGAGAGCGCCGCTGTCGGTTACCCTGATCGCCGCCTCTGTCCGAAGAGCGGTCCGAAACGCGCCGCGGGCGCCGTCGTCGTCGTCGGGGCGGCGGCGATGGGGTCTCTTCCGGTGTGGCTGCTTCCTGCCGAGCATAGAATTCCTCTGGAGTTAGGTCCCCAGTATAGATCCACACCTTCACACCCAGAATTCCGTAGGTTGTTGCAGCTTGCGTAAAGCCGTAGTCAATGTTGGCTCGCAGCGTCTGCAGCGGCACCGTTCCCCGAATTTCCTTTTCGCTCCGTGACATTTCAGCGCCGCCAAGGCGACCGCCAACCATTAGCTTTACCCCGATTGCTCCGGATCGCACCACGCGATCGGCAGCCATTTTGATTGCTCGGCGGGGCGAAACGCGCCGCTGTAACTGTTCGGCTACTGCCTGGGCTACGAGGAATGCATTGGTCTCCGGCTGTCTTATTTCGATTATGTTCGTGCGAACGTTCTTGCCCGTGAGCTCGCGCAGGTCCTTGCGTAACTGCGCTTGAGCGGCCCCGCCGCGCCCAATGACAATTCCTGGCCGCGCTGTATGGATATCTACCTTGATGGTAGTTCCGGCTCGCTCTATATCGACCTGCGAAATACCGGCTCCCATGCTCGAGCGCCTACCGCTCGTGGCGACTGCACGTGGCTGGTCGAACTGCGCAAGGACCATCTTGCGAATTCGGGTATCCTCTTCGACCAGTGATGCATACTCTTTACCGGCATACCACCGGCTGCTCCACGTGCGGTTGAAGCCCAAGCGGAATCCGACTGGGTGAACTTTACGCCCCACTGCTCACGTTCTCCTCGTTTTCCACGATTACGGTTACGTGGCTTGTGCGCCGCTTCAAGAGGCCCCATTGGCCTCGTGACTTTGGATCGATTCGCTTGAATGCCGGGCCCTTGTCTACGAGTACGTTTGCAACCGTCAATCCAGACGGATCCAAGTTATGGGTATTTTCCGCGTTTGCGACGGCGGAGCGCACGACCTTCGCGAGCGTGCGCGCGGTTGGACTTGGCAAGAAACGCAAGATCGCCAGTGCTTCTCCAGCAGGCCTGCCAGTCACCGTAGCGGCGACGCGCCGTGCTTTGCGTGGCGACACGCGCAGATATTTTGCCGTTGCTCGTACTTGCATCCGTACTGTCCTCAGCTCCTAGCGAATTTGGGTCGCCCGATCTTCGCGCGAATGGCCGCGAAAGTGCCGGGTCGGCGCAAATTCACCCAATTTGTGTCCTACCATGTTCTCAGTAATGTAGACCGGCACGTGCCGTCTGCCGTCATGTACGGCGATTGTGTGCCCGACCATATCGGGAAAGATCGTAGACGCTCGCGACCATGTGCGCAGCACGCGCTTTTGACCGCTATCGTTCATGGTCTGAATCCGTTTCAGCAGTTTTGGCTCGACAAAAGGTCCTTTTTTTAGCGACCGCGACATACTGCGAAACTCCCTCTAGCGTGAACTTCGACGTCGTAAAATAAACTTGTCCGAAGGCTTGCGCTTGCGTGTACGCAGGCCAAGCGCAGGTTTCCCCCACGGAGTCTTCGGTCCCGGCATGCCGATGGGCGCTTTGCCCTCGCCGCCGCCGTGAGGATGGTCCGATGGGTTCATGGCAGAACCACGAACAGTGGGACGGCGACCTCGCCAGCGTGCCCGTCCCGCCTTGCCGGTAGTGGTACTCATATGGTCGACATTGCTTGCCTGACCGACGGTCGCCGTGCACGACAAGTGCACGCGCCGTATCTCTCCTGATGGCATTCTGATGACGGCAAAATCGCTTTCTTTCGTCATGAGCTGTACAGACGAACCGGCACTGCGCGCAAGCTGTCCCCCGCGACCGGCTCGAAGTTCCACGTTGTACACTGCCGTACCTGCCGGAATGCTCCCCAGCGGCAGACTGTTACCGGGACGAATTGGCGCATCAGGCCCCGCTACGATCGTGTCGCCGACATTCATCCTGGCCGCGGCAAGTATGTAGCGCTTCTCTCCGTCATGATACGCGATCAAGGCAATTCGAGCGCTTCGATTCGGGTCATATTCAATTGCCTTTACAGTGCCAGGAATCCCTATCTTATCACGTTTGAAGTCGATTGTTCTATACCGTCGCTTGTGGCCGCCGCCGCGATGGCGAACCGTTAGCTTCCCGGAAACATTGCGTCCGGCCTTTTGCTTCTTGCCTTTCGTAAGTTGCCGTTCCGGTTTCGTCTTGGTGATGTCATCGTTTGCTACCGCAGTCATGCCGCGCCGGCCGGCGGAGGTGGGCTTATATGATTTTACTGGCATTGCCTATCCTCCCTTAGACGCCGCTGAAGAGGTCAATAGTCTGACCCTGCTGCAATGTCACAATCGCCTTACGCCAACGCGGTGTCCGGTAACGGTGCCTGCCAAACCGCTTCTCCTTACCTGGAACGTTCACGACGTTGACGGCTAACACCGTCACGTCAAATGTCTGTTCAACCGCTCGGCGCACGTCGATCTTGGTGGAATCGAGTGCCACGGCAAAGAGATATTTGTTCTGGTCCGCAAGCAACGTGCCCTTCTCGGTAATGAGCGGCCTAATGAGAATCTCTTGAGCAGTCTTCATGATTGTCCCCAGAGTACTTCGCACGCGGCGACGGCATCGGTATCGAAGATAAGGTGGTCAAATACCACCACGTCCCGTACGCTCAGTGTGTTCGGCGTTGCAACTTCAACGCCGGGCACATTGCGTATGGAGAGAAGGAGCTCTTCCGTTGGCGCCTCCGTCACGTAGAGAGCGCTGGAATCAACGCGCAACACATCCAAGAACGCAACCTGGTCTTTCGTGCTTATCTTCTCATTCCGAAATTCAGCGACTACGATTAGTCGGTTGAGTTGCGCTTTAGATGACAGAGCAGAAAACATTGCCTTGCGCCACATCTTTCGCGGCATTGCAAGATGATAGTCACGTGGGTGCGGGCCAAAAGTTACGCCGCCTGTGCGCCAGATCGGCGATCGCCGGCTGCCGTGCCGAGCCCTGCCCGTGTGCTTTTGACGCCAGGGCTTGCGGCCGCCTCCCCGCACTTCGCTGCGGGTCTTCGTGCTAGCAGAGCCAAGCCGCTGCCCGGCCTCATCTCGGACGACCGCTTGATGCACGAGGGCCTGCTGCGGCGCTACCCCGAAGATTGCATCCGGGAGTGTCGTCTCTCCGGCCGGTTTACCTTGATTATCGAGAATCTGTACGTCCACTGCGTTTTACTCGCTTGCTTGAGGGGTTCCGGGAGACTTCACTGCCGGACGAACCGTAACGAGGCTACCCGGTCCACCAGGAATCGCACCCTTTATCAGCAAAATGTCTTGATCCGCTACAATTCTGATGACCTCTAAGTTCTGTACCGTTACGAGGTCCTGCCCCATCCGCCCGGCCATCTTCTGGCCTTTCCACACCCGGCCCGGGGTCGTGCCCATCCCAACGGCGCCTGGAGCGCGCCAACGATCGGACTGGCCGTGCGTCTTTTGTTGCCCGCTGAAATTGTGCCTGCGCATTACGCCGGCGAACCCTTTACCCTTTGAAACGCCGGAGACGTCCACAGTCTGACCCTCGGCGAACAGTTCAACATCGAGCGTTTGCCCAGCTTCATACGCGCTGGGGTCTGCAACCCGAAACTCGTGGAGATCGCGCGGGACAGACGCATCGTCGCCCAGGTGCTTTTCGACGTGGCCGCGGGCAGGGCGTGAAATCTTCTTCAGTCTCTCACCAAAGCCGATCTGAACGGCACTGTAGCCATCCGCTCCCGCAGCAGTCTTGACTTGCACGACCGTACAAGGGCCAGCTTGCACCGCCGTAACCGGCACCGCAGCGCCTTCGCTGTCGAATACTTGCGTCATTCCAATTTTCTTACCGATCAGACCGATTGACATACCGAGCAAACCTCTACATTGACTTCATTTCAATGTCTACACCTGCCGGCAATTCTAACCGCAGCAGGGCATCCATCGTTTTTGCATTCGGCTCTAGCACGTCTATGAGACGCTTATGCGTGCGTATTTCAAATTGTTCGCGTGAATCCTTGTCAATGAACGCGGACCGGATGACCGTGAACTTGTTTATCTCGGTTGGCAGAGGGATAGGCCCCGCAATTCTGGCGCCGGTTCCCTGAGCCGCGCTCACGATCTGTCCCGCTGATTGATCGAGGACCTTGTGGTCGAAAGCCTTGAGTCGAATGCGGATGGTTTGCTGCGCCATGGCTACTCCAGGATGTTGGTAACGACGCCGGCGCCGACGGTACGGCCGCCCTCGCGGATAGCGAAGCGGACGCCTTCTTCGAGGGCGACGGGGTTGATGAGGTGGATAGTCATGGTGATATTATCGCCTGGCATAACCATTTCCACGCCTTCGGGGAGGGCAATCGCGCCGGTGACGTCGGTGGTACGGACGTAGAACTGGGGGCGATAGCCTGGGAAGAAGGGGGTATGCCTGCCGCCCTCATCGCGACCGAGGACGTAGACCTCGGCCTCGAAGCGGGTGTGCGGGGTAATGGACTTGGGAGCGGCGAGGACCTGGCCGCGTTCGACGTTATCTTTTTCGATACCGCGCAGGAGGCAGCCGACGTTGTCGCCGGCCTCACCGGAGTCCAGGATCTTGCGGAACATTTCGACGCCGGTGACGACGCAGGTCTGGATATCGCGCTGGATGCCGACGATTTCGATTTCCTCACCGGTTTTGACCTGACCGCGCTCGATGCGGCCGGTGACGACGGTACCGCGGCCCTTGATGTTGAAGACGTCTTCGATGGGCATCAAGAAGGGCTGGTCGATAGCGCGGGTAGGGGTGGGGATGTACTCGTCGACGGCCGCCATGAGTTCGAGGATGGAGGCATACGCCTCATCGCTGGCATCCTCGCTCTCGCTTTCCAAAGCTTGCAGCGCGCTGCCGCGGATGATGGGGATATCGTCGCCGGGGAATTCGTACTTATCGAGCAGTTCCCGCACCTCGAGCTCCACGAGTTCCAGGAGTTCCTCATCGTCGAGCATGTCGCACTTATTGAGATAGACGACCATCGCCGGGACCTCGACCTGGCGGGCCAAGAGGACGTGCTCGCGGGTCTGGGGCATGGGGCCGTCGGGAGCGGAGACGACGAGGATCGCGCCATCCATCTGGGCGGCGCCGGTGATCATGTTCTTGATGTAGTCGGCATGGCCGGGACAGTCGACGTGGGCGTAATGCCGGTTATCGGTCTGGTACTCGACGTGAGCAATGGCGATCGTGATACCGCGCTCGCGTTCTTCGGGAGCGTTATCAATGCTATCGAAAGGGGAAAAGTCGGCGCCGCCCTGCAGCGAAAGCACCTTGGTGATCGCAGCAGTGAGCGTGGTCTTGCCATGATCGATATGGCCGATCGTGCCAATATTCACGTGCGGCTTCGTTCGTTCAAATCGCTCCTTCGCCATC